>NZ_LGZA01000035.1:0-27993 GCF_001308005.1 Neisseria sp. 74A18 | reverse complement strand
AGATAAAAAATCTAAAAATAAAAAATACAAAAAAAATAATGTCAACAATTTTACAAAAATTTTCTTGGCAAACGAACTGAACAAGTTTATATTAGCAAACCATAAAATTTATTAACCGTTTCATTTTTAAACCACTACTTTTGGAGAACAACGATGTCAGCGAATCTGAACAGCCTGTTTGAAAAGATCAAGCAACGCGATCCCAACCAGCCCGTGTTCCACCAAGCCGTTGAAGAAGTGTTCGGCAGCCTTGCTCCGTTTTTGGCAAAAAATCCCAAATACACCGAACACGGCCTGCTCGAGCGTATCGTAGAACCCGAACGTGTAATTATGTTCCGCGTATCTTGGGTTGACGATAAAGGCCAAGTTCAAGTCAACCGCGGCTACCGCGTACAAATGAACTCCGCTATCGGCCCTTACAAAGGCGGCCTGCGTTTCCACCCCACCGTAGATTTGGGCGTGTTGAAATTTCTCGCGTTCGAACAAGTGTTTAAAAACGCCTTAACCACCCTGCCGATGGGCGGCGGCAAAGGCGGTTCCGATTTCGACCCCAAAGGTAAGAGCGACGGCGAAGTGATGCGTTTCTGCCAAGCCTTTATGAGCGAACTCTACCGCCACATCGGTGCGGATACCGACGTACCCGCCGGCGATATCGGCGTGGGCGGCCGCGAAATCGGCTTTTTGTTCGGCCAATACAAAAAACTGAGCAACGAATTCACTTCCGTGCTGACCGGCAAAGGTCTGCAATACGGCGGCAGCCTGATCCGCCCCGAGGCCACCGGCTACGGCACCGTTTATTTCGCCGACAGCATGTTGAAAACCAAAGGTAACAGCATGGCGGCCAAAAAAGTGCTGATTTCCGGTTCGGGCAACGTAGCGCAATACGCTGCCGAAAAATGTATCCAATTGGGCGCGAAAGTGCTGACCGTTTCCGACTCCAACGGCTTTGTACTCTTCCCCGACAGCGGTATGACCGAAGCCCAACTGGCCGCCTTGATCGAACTGAAAGAAGTGCGCCGCGAGCGTTTGTCGGTATATGCCCAAGAGCAAGGCTTGCAATACTTTGCGGATCAAAAACCGTGGGGCGTGGCTTGCGATGTGGCCTTGCCTTGCGCCACCCAAAACGAATTGGACGAAAGCGATGCCAAAACCCTTTTGGCAAACGGCTGCTTCTGCGTGGCGGAAGGGGCCAACATGCCTTCTACTTTGGGGGCGGTTGAAGCCTTTGTTCAAGCCAAAATCCTTTACGCACCGGGTAAAGCTTCCAATGCGGGCGGCGTAGCCACTTCGGGTTTGGAAATGAGCCAAAACCACATCCGCTTGTCTTGGACGCGCGAAGAAGTCGACCAACGTCTGTTCGGCATCATGGAAAGCATCCACGAAAACTGCGTGGCCAACGGCACCGAAGACGGCGGCTATGTAAACTATGTGAACGGTGCAAACATCGCCGGCTTCAAGAAAGTTGCAGAAGCCATGTTGGCTCAAGGCGTGGTATAAACATTAACCGTTTTATAACGCTTTAATTATAAAGGCCGTCTGAAAACCTGTTTTTCAGACGGCCTGATACCTTTGTAAAACCCTCAGATGCGGATGCAGTTCAAGGCGTAGCAGCACAGCGAGTGCAGACATATCATACAGATAGGCAAACGAGCGGGCAGCGCACAACGCAGAAATGCGCCGCAGATGGGGGGTACAAAGGTCTCGGCCTTTACGGTTGGAGTGTTATATAGTCGATCAGCTTAATTTTGACTACGGTGTTGACCTTGTATTAAAAATAAGTTGATTGAATATAAATAAAAAACCGCTGAGGCAAATGGCATCAGCGGTTTTTTCGTATATCAACTTCAAGCCACGCCGTAACGCTCGCGGTAAGCGCGCACCGGCTCCAGATAAGTCCCGAATTCGGCGTTGTTTTCCAGCAGAGCCAGCAAATCGCGCAAGTTGGCAATCGACACCACCGGCAGTCCGTATTGCTGCTCCACTTCCTGCACGGCGGAAAGTTCGCCCGTGCCTTTTTCCATGCGGTCGAGTGCAATTGCAACGGCTGCGGGCGTTGCGCCTTCCGCCTCAATCAGCTTAACCGATTCGCGCACCGACGTGCCGGCCGAAATCACATCATCGATAATCAACACGCGGCCTTTGAGCGGCGCACCCACCAACACGCCGCCCTCGCCGTGGTCTTTCACTTCTTTGCGGTTGTAGGCAAACGGCACGTTCACACCTTTTTCGGCCAGCATCATAGCGGTGGCCGCCGCTAAAATAATGCCTTTATAAGCAGGGCCGAACAGCATATCGAATTCGACTTTGCTCTCGATAATCGCCTGTGCATAAAATTTGGCCAACGCCAAAGTGGACGCGCCGTCGTTAAACAAACCGGCATTAAAAAAATAAGGCGACTGACGGCCTGCTTTGGTGGTGAATTCGCCGAATTTCAAAACGTTTTGTTCAAGTGCGAATTTGAGGAAATCTTGACGGAAATCGGACATTTTTGTGGTTCTTTCCAGCAGAAAAATAAAGCCGATTATAGCCGAAGGAAGCAGGCGGCAACAGGCCGTCTGAAATAAAACCGCAAGCATCGGCAAATATTGCTGCAGCATCTTTGAGGTGTTTCGTAAGCAGTTTTTGCAAAATTACCACACAGCTTAATGCTTCAATTTTCTTTTCTCAATAACAGAAGTTTACGTATAATTGTTATGGTATAACATTTTGTAAATTGAGAGTCGGAAGATGAAAAAAACAAAAATAGCTTTGGGCGTGTCGTTGGTGTTTGTTCCTTCGGTGTTGTCGGCGGAGCCTGTCCGAAAAGAAGAAGTGGTTTTAGATACGGTTGTGGTGAAAGGAGAGCGTTACACCGCCAAGTCGGAAGGGAATGTGTGGAATCAAAAAAGAATCGCCGACACACCTAAAGGCAACGGCACCATCAATGATTTGTTGCGCACCAGCCCGGGTGTGCAGTTTTCCAATACCGAAGGCACGGCCGACAGTGCCGGCGAAATTGCGCCGCCGAATATTTCGTTTCATGGCGAGAAGTTTTACAACAACCGTTTTTCAATAGACGGCGTGAGCAACGACAGCAATCTCAACCCCGCGCACAACGGCTCCGATACGCAGTTGGATGCGGATACGGTGAATTCGCACACGGTAGGCGCGCTGCCTGCAGGCCATCCGCAGGCGTTTTGGATCAGCCCTTCGCTGGTGGAAAACATTAAGGTGAAAGACAGCAATATTTCCGCCCGCTACGGCCGCTTTACCGGCGGCGTGGTGGATGCCGATTTAATCAAGGCAAACAGAGAAAAAGCATTCGGCAGCCTGTCGTACCGCACCACGCGCCATACTTGGACGCATCATTATATCGACCCGCTGTATGCCGACGAATACCGCGAGGCGCAGTCGTCCAACACGCAGCCGAAATTTACTAAACATGAATCCACTCTCACGGTAAACCAACCTGTGGGCAAAGATTCGGCGGTGCTGTTTTCGTACAGCCGCCAGCGCTCTTCGATTCCTTTTTTCCATCAGCATCTGAAACAGTCGACCAAGCAAAGGCGTTTGGCCGAAACCTTTTTGCTGCGGGGCGCGCACCGTATCGACGACGATAACAATCTGTCGGCAACGGTGATATATTCGCCGCACTATGCCACTTATCATCCGGCCAACTATAAAGACGGCCGCTTTACCAACAGCGGCGGCGGTTGGCGTTTTGATTTGGATTGGGAACGCTACGCCGGTTTCGGTAGGATGCAGACCAAATTGAGCTACCGCAGCACCGAAGAAAAAACCGCCTACGATCAAGACAATTTATACCGCTACAACGACGACACGCCGTCGATAAACTGGACAACCCATCCCGAAGTGGATGAAGCGGCCGTGGGCGGCATCGGCACCAGCCGTTCGTTTGGCAAGCATATCAACCTGCAACAGCATTTCGAGTTTAACGAAGCGGATTGGCGCGGTTGGAAGCACCGCTTCAACGCAGGGTGGGAGGCGGAATATGCCGATAAAGGCTTTGAGCGCAAAAAGCCCACCATTATTTACGGCGGCCCGAGGATGACCGACCGTAAGGACTGCTCCGAATGTATTCCGGGCGAACAGTTCTTCACCGGCTATGCCTACAACTATCCGGCCAACATCAAAGTAGGCACGCATAATCTCTCCCTTTATCTTGAAGACGATATCGAAAAAGGCAATCTGCGTTTGAAGCCGGGCATCCGCTTGGATTACAACGGCTTTCTGAAAAATACCGACATCGCACCGCGGTTTGCATTCGATTACCGCCTGCCGTTGAAAGCGGCCAAACTGCATGTGTTCGGCGGAGCCAACCGTTATTACGGCAGCGAAATGCTGACCTACAAATTGCGCAGCGCCCATGTGTTCCAACGCAATTTCGACCGCTTCGAGATAGATGATCCGTGGACATCGCGCGAATTGAAAGAACCGCGTTACGACGTCAGCGATTTGAAAACGCCGTACAGCAACGAATGGAATCTGGGCCTGCGCCAGCATATCGGCAACAGCGAATGGCAGTTGAAATGGGTGCGCCGCAACAGCCGCAACCAGTTTTTAACCAAAGAAAAAACCGATGAAAGCGGCCAAACCTACCGCGTGCTGGCCAATACCGGCCGTTCCGACAACGACACCTTCAGCTTTTCCGCTGGCCTGAACCGCCCGTGGACGCTCGGCCCGACCCTGCTCAGTTGGCGGGCGGGTGCCGATTACAACAAACGCCGCTCCAACCAAATCGGCACGTTCCAACGCTACGATTGGAGCGAATGGAACGTGAAAAAAGTATTGGTGGACGGCAAGCTGAAAGATCCCGACAACCTGCCCGCAATGGATTTCAACCAGCCGTGGAACGCCTTTATCGAAACCGAACTCGCCGTGCCCAAGTGGTATTTCACCTGGACGCAACGCTGGCGTTATTCGCCCGGCACGGTGGAATACACGCAGGAAAACATCCGCTGCACCCCCGAACGCGCGCGGCTTTGCCAAGGTTATGTCGGCAACCTGAGCAAGTTCGACCAAATCAAATACAATTCCGCGCTGATGGCAGACTGGCATTTCTCGTGGGCAAAACCGCTGGCGAAAACGAAAAAGGTGGAAGTGAATTTGGACGTGTTGAACGTGTTTAACCGCAAAATCGTCGGCAAAAAAGTTTATACCCCCGAATGGCAGGAGAAAAAACGCGACGTGTCGTATAAAATCGGCCGCCAATTCTGGCTGGGGGCGAAATATTCTTGGTAACGGATCGTAACCTGATTCCATAGGTAGTGATTGTGCCGCCCTTGCCGGAACTAACAGGCAGGGGCGGTATTTTGATTGGCGTTCCGTTTCAAAGGCGTTGTGTAATACCGAGGCCGTCTGAAAAGCATTTCAGGTACAATGCGGTTTTTCTTCACTTCATATTTAAAAATCATGTTGAAAATCATCTCAGCCAACGTTAACGGCATCCGTTCCGCTTATAAAAAAGGCTTTCACGAATACATCGCCGCTTCGGGTGCCGACATTGTGTGCGTGCAGGAATTGAAAGCCCAAGAGCCGGATTTGTCGGACGATATGAAAAATCCGCACGGTATGCACGGCGTATGGCATTGCGCCGAAAAGCGCGGTTACAGCGGCGTGGCGGTGTACAGCAAGCAACGCCCCGACAATGTGCAAATCGGCATGGGCATTGAAGAATTCGACAGCGAGGGCCGTTTCGTGCGTGCCGATTTCGGTAAATTGAGCGTGATTTCGCTTTATCTGCCCAGCGGTACCAGTGCGCCCGAACGCCAAGAGTTGAAATACCGTTTTTTAGACGCGTTTTACCCCATGCTGGCGGAAATGAAAGCGGAAGGCCGCGATATCGTAGTGTGCGGCGATTGGAATATCGCCCATCAAAACATCGATTTGAAAAACTGGAAAGGCAATCAGAAAAATTCGGGTTTCCTGCCGGAAGAACGCGCATGGATAGGCAAAGTGATTGCCGAATTGGGCTGGGTGGACATGTGGCGTAAGCTGTATCCCGAAGTGCCCGGCTACACTTGGTGGAGCAACCGCGGGCAGGCGTATGCAAAGGATGTGGGGTGGCGTATCGACTACCACATGGTAACGCCTGATCTGGCGGCCAAAGCGGTGGAAGCGCATGTGTATAAAGAAGAAAAATTCTCCGACCATGCGCCGCTGGTGGTGGCGTATGATTATTCGATATAAGCGTTGTAGTGAGGCCGTCTGAAACATTTCAGACGGCTTTTGTCTGATTACGGTTTCTTCCTAAAATAATTTCCGTTATATTCGGATGCAGAAACCCTTTAAAACAGGCATGGAATAGGCGCCGCGCCTTGATACGCCGCCCGTCAAACAAGAGGAGAATAAGATGTCTGCATTTCGTTTCCGTTTTTCCGCATTCGCTCTTGCCGCAATGCTGCTGGCCGCCTGCGGAGACCAGTCGAAGAACAGCAAACCGCAAACGCTCGAAGCGGCTGCCGAAAGCAGGGTGACACGCAATAACGTAACCGAACCGCAATCGCTCGACCCGCATCAGATTACCGGTGCGCCCGAAATCAATATCGTGCGCGACCTGCTGGAAGGTTTGGTAGAAACCGATGAAAAAGGTGCGGTTATTCCCGCAGCAGCCGAATCGTGGAACAGCAGCGACAATAAAGTGTGGACGTTCAAGCTGCGCCCCGATGCCAAATGGAGCAACGGCGACCCTGTAACCGCCGAAGATTTCGTATATAGCTGGCAGCGTTTGGTTGACCCCAAAACCGCCTCTCAATACGCTTCTTATCTGCAAGCGGCCAAAGTGGCCAATATCGACGACATTCTGGCCGGTAAAAAATCTCCCGATACATTAGGCGTGAAAGCCCTTGATCCGCACACATTGGAAGTTACCCTTACCGCTGCCGTGCCTTATTTTCCGCAAATGCTCTACCACGCCGCCACCAAGCCGGTGCACCGTGCCACCGTGGAAAAACACGGTATCAAATGGACGCAGCCCGAAAATTTTGTCGGCAATGGGCCGTATCTGATGAAAAAATGGGTGGTGAACGAACGTATCGAACTTGAGAAAAACCCCCAATACCGCGATGCAGCCAACGTTAAAATCAACCAAGTCGTTTTTCTGCCCATCGGCTCGCAAACCGATGACGTTGCCCGCTACGAAGCCGGCGAGGTTGATATTACCGATGCTCTGCCGCCCGAAATGTACGGCAAGCTGCAAGAAAAATACCCCAACGAACTCAAACGCAGCCCGTATCTGTGTACCTACTATTTTGAAATCAACAACCAAAAAGCCCCGTTTAACGACGTGCGGGTGCGTAAAGCACTGTCTTTGGCTCTAGACCGCGACACCATCGCCGCCAAAGTGCTGGGGCGCGGCGAAGAACCGGCCTATAACCTGACCCGCGTGGGCACGGCGGGTTTTACTCCCTATCAGCCGGAATGGGTTAAGCTCGACTATGCCGCCAGAGTTGCTGAAGCCAAAAAACTGCTGGCCGAAGCCGGATACGGCGAAAGCAAACCGCTCACATTCAATTTCCTTTACAACACTTCCGAGCAGCATAAAAAAATCGCCGTGGCCGCCGCATCTATGTGGCAGGAAGCGTTGGGACATGTGAAAGTGAACCTCGAAAACCAAGAATGGAAAACCTATCTCGACAGCCGCCGCAGCGGCAACTATCAAATCGCCCGCGCATCATGGTGCGGCGACTACAACGAGCCTTCCACATTCTTAAACACCCTGCAATCGGCCAACAGCAGCAACCGTGCCTTCTATAAAAACGCCGACTACGACGCGCTGCTTGCCCAAACCCTTAACGCCGATGTCGATGCCCAAGCCCGCAGCAATCTCTATACGCAGGCCGAAGCACTGATCGATAAAGACACGGCGGTTATCCCCGTTTACGGCTATGTAAATTCGCGTTTGGTTAAAGCGCGCATCGGCGGCTATTCAAACGAAGACGTATTGAACGAACTGCCCAGCAAACGCCTGTTTGTTAAAAACTGAGCGGGTTGACATGCAAAGGCTGTCTGAAAGCAAACCGGTTTTCAGACGGCCTTCGGTGTTTTGGGGGAGCAAGATAAACCGAGACACTCGTTAAGTCTGCCAGATGCGGTATAGTCAATCCACTTAAGTTTCACAACAAAACCGTCATACTCGGGTCAAGCCCGAGTATGACGGACGTACTATTTTTAAGTTGATGCACTATATCTTTGCATATCTTTCACATCCATGTACCGGCTCTTACCCACTTTGCTCCTAAGATAAGGCAAATATTAAAAATATCCTGAATAAGCAATAAATTACGCTTGTCAAAGCCTATGCGCACACACCAAGCACGCACCTGAGACCTTTGCAAAACCGACACATAGGAGCGCAAGCCGTATGCTGGCCAAACAAACCCGACATATCCGCGATGTGCTGGCACTTGTCTATGGCGACGGATTGTCCCATCCCCATATCGACCTGGGCATCGCCGCCTCATGGCAACGCTGCGTGCACCGGCACGGCCTTGACCCCGAACAACTGTGCGAAGCCATCATCCTGCCCCATCATGATTTGGTCGAACATCTCGATGCCATGGACAACCTGACCGCGGTCGCCCGCCACGGCATGCAGGTGTTGTGGCAGCAAATCCGCGACATGGGCTATGTGGTCTTGCTGGCAGACGAACACGGCGTGGTGGTGGAAGCGTTCGGATTCGAGCGGCAAAAAACCGAGTTGAGCCGCGCAGGATTGCATTTGGGCGCACTTTGGCGCGAACACACCAACGGCACCAGTGCGGTCGGCATGGTGCTGGCAACGGGCGATGCTTCGATAGTCCACCGTGCCGACCACTTCGATGCCACCCATATCGGCCTCACCTGCACCGCTGCGCCCGTGTTCGATTCGCATAACCGCCTGCGTGCCGTGCTTGATGTGTCTGCACTCACTCCACCTTCGGCCAAGCACAGCCAATATTGGGTATTGCAGCTGGTGCGCCATTTCGCCGGTTTGGTGGAAACGGCGGCTCTGTTGCAGGCGCACCGCCGCCATTGGATTGTGCGGCTCGGCCATGCCGCCGAGTTTTTAAATGTTTCGCCCGAATTTCTGATTGCCGTGGATGACGACGGCAAAATCAGCGGTGCCAACCATGCCTTTCACGAATGGGCGGCAGCGCATTTGGATATTCCTGTCGGGCAGCTTATCGGCAGGCTGTTCGATTTACTCTCCGACACCGGCCTGACTGCCGTTTACTCCGCTTCAGGCGGCCACACCGCCCTGACGCTAGGCGGCAACCGCCTGTTTGCCGCAGCTTCCGCCCCCATCTGCCGACCCGTGCCCGCCTCTGCGCGCGAGCCGGAACTGCCTGACGCACTTGCCGCCTTATACAGCCCGCAAAGCCGTTACCGCCGAAGTTTGCAGCGTATTGCCGCTTTGGCAGACACGCCCGTGCCGATACTGATTAACGGCGAAACCGGTTCGGGCAAAGAATTTCTCGCCCGAGCCATCCACCGCTCAAGCAGCCGCGCCGACAAGCCTTTTATCGCGGTCAACTGCGCGGCGATTCCTGAAAACTTGATTGAAAGCGAGCTTTACGGGTACGCACCGCACAGTTTTTCAGGCGCCGACCGCAAAGGCAAAATCGGTTTGATTCAGGCGGCCGACGGCGGCACGCTGTTTCTCGACGAAATCGGCGACATGCCGCTTTATCTGCAATCGCGGCTGCTGCGCGTATTGTCCGAGCGGGAAGTGGTGCCGGTGGGCAGCGTGTGTGCCGTCAAAGTGGATATCCGCGTGATTTCGGCAACCCATGCCGATGTGCAGGAACGGATTGCCTGCGGCAAATTCCGCGAAGATTTGTATTACCGCCTCAACAGCACCCACGTGCAGCTGCCGCGCTTACGCGAACGCGATGATTTCGATTACATCATGCGCATGATTTTGGAACGTGCCGCCGAAAAAACCGGCCGCCCGCCCAAAGCCTTGTCTGCCCGCACGCTCGATACCCTCCGCGCCTACGATTGGCCCGGCAACCTGCGCCAACTGGCCGCTGTGCTTGAAGTGGCTTTGCTCACTTCACTTGGCACGCGCATCGAATACGATGATTTGCCGGACTACATCAAAACCGCCGCCCGCCCGTTTTTCCATGAATCGCCTGTTATTGCTGCACAGCACCGACCGGCGGAAAAATCGGTTTTAAACCGCGCCGACAGTTTGCAAGCCGCATTGCTGAATCATCAGGGCAATGTTTCCGCTCTGGCCAAACACCTCGGTGTCAGCCGCATGACGGTGTACCGTTATTTGAAAAAATACGGTTTGGATCGCTGACAGCTATTATCGCGTAAGACTTAATAATAAAGGCCGTCTGAAAGCGAGTTTACGAGCTTCGCTTTCAGACGGCCTTTATGTATACTTCGGCAGAAGGTTTATTCGGCAGCGGCCAAAGCCTGTTCCAAATCGGCCAGCAAGTCGTCGATATGTTCGATGCCGACAGACAAGCGCACCATGTCTTCGCTCACGCCTGCTTGTGCCAATTCTTCGGCATTAAGCTGGCGGTGGGTGGTGCTGGCGGGGTGGGTGGCCAATGATTTGGCGTCTCCGATGTTGACCAAGCGGGTGAACAGTTGCAGCGCGTCGATAAACTTGCCGCCGGCTTCGATGCCGCCTTTGATGCCGAAGCTGAGCAGGCCGGAGGCTTTGCCGGCGAAGTCGCGCTCAATCAGGGCTTTGTAGGGGCTGTCGGCCAAGCCGGGGTAGTTTACCCAGCTCACCTGCGGGTGTTTTTGCAGAAATTCCGCCACTTTCAGCGCGTTGTCGCTGTGCCGTTCCATGCGCAGGGCAAGGGTTTCGAGACCTTGCAGGATTAAGAAGACGTTCATCGGGCTGATGGCGGCGCCGGTGTTGCGCAGCGGCACGACGCGGGCGCGGGCGATGAATGCGGCGGGGCCGAAGTGTTCGCTGTAATTGACGCCGTGGTAAGACACGTCGGGCGTGGTTAATACTTTGAAGCGGCTGCCTTTGGTCCAGTCGAATTTGCCGCCGTCGATAATCGCGCCGCCGATGCTGGTGCCGTGGCCGCCGATGTATTTGGTGAGGGATTCCACCACGATGTCGGCGCCCAGCTCAATCGGGCGGCACAAGGCGGGCGAAGCGACGGTGTTGTCCACTACTAAAGGCAAACCTTGCGCGTGTGCGGCTTCGGCGAAGGCGCGCAGGTCAACCACGTTGATGGCGGGGTTGCCGATGCTTTCGCAGTAAACCAGTTTGGTGCGCGCATCGGTGTTGGCGGCGATTTCTTCGGGCTTGGCCGGGTCGATAAAGCGCACTTCGATGCCTTGTTTGGGCAAGGTGTGGGCAAACAGGTTGAAGGTGCCGCCGTAAAGGGTTTTGGTGGCGATGATGTTGTCGCCCGCTTCGGCGATGGTTTGGATGGCGTAGGTAATCGCCGCCATGCCGCTGGCCACGCACAATGCGGCGATACCGCCTTCAATCGCCGCCAAACGCTCTTCCAAAACGGCGGTGGTGGGGTTCATGATGCGGGTGTAGATGTTGCCGGCCACATTGAGGTTAAACAAATCGGCACCGTGTTGGGTGTTGTCAAACGCATAGCTGGTGGTTTGGTAAATCGGCACGGCGGCGGCTTTGGTGGTGGGTTCGGGCTTGTAACCGGCGTGAATGGCTTGAGTTTCGAGTTTCATATTTGCTCCGTTGTGTTGTGCGAGTGCATAAAGTTGCTATTGTACATGATGAAGAATGGCTAAGGCCGTCTGAAAGCGAGCTTGCGAGTTTCGCCAAAGCGAGCGCAGTGAGCTTCGCTAAAACGGGCTTGCGGGTTTCGCTGAAACACAGCGATAAGGGCGGACGTCACATCTGTCACATTTCGAGTGTCACACAGGCTTGGTGTTACTGTCACATCAGGCCGTCTGAAACGTTTTCAAAATCAATCTTTCTTTTAAAATCATTTGGTTACTTTTTAATTTGCTTGTAGGCACGCGGTTTGCTGTGTTGGTAATAACAGCAAGTGCTGCAAGGAGAAACATTATGTCTGCCACCACCCGCGTCGGCATTATTGCCAACCCCGTTTCCGCACGCGATATCCGCCGGATTATTTCCCATGCCGCGGGGCTGTCGCTGGGCGAGCGCGTCAACATGCTGGTACGTATTTTGTCCGCGCTGGCGGCGTGCCGCGTCGATGAAGTGTTGCTGATGCCGGAAATGGAAGGTTTGCGCATGCTGCTGGAGCGGCGGCTGCCGGCAGTGATTAGCGAATTGGATTATCCGCTGCCGCGCCTGCGCTGGGTGGACATGACGGTGAACAACAACACCAATGACTCGGTGGCAGCCGCCGAAATCATGCGTGAAGAAGGTGTGTCGGCCATTTTGGTGCTGGGCGGCGACGGTACGCACCGCGCGGTAGTGAAAGGCTGCGGCCGCGTTCCCATCGCAGGTATTTCCACCGGCACCAACAATGCGTTTCCGCCGATACGCGAATTTGAAGAGCGGCTGCATATCGACTTCTCGCGCGGCGACATACCCGGCTTCGTGCATCTGTATGCCGGCGAAGAGGCCACCGGCGTGGGCGTGATTTTCCACCTGAACGACGACGACCGCATCGCCAGCACCCACCGCGGCCACGGCCACTGCATCGCCAAAGGCGTGGACATGATCGGCATGATGAAAGAAATCTACGGCAAACGCGACGGGCTTTGCAAAGGCAAAGGCGGCTCGATGCACATTGCCGATTTGTCGAAAGGCATGATGGGCGCCAACGGTATTGTCGGTGCCGGTGCGCCGCTGGCCTGCGGTGCTGCGCTGGCCGCCAAATTTCAGGGCAAAGGCGGCGTGGCCGTTACCTTCTGCGGCGACGGCGCAGCCAATCAAGGCACGGTGCTGGAAAGCCTGAACTTAGCGGCCATTTGGAATCTGCCGGTGATTTTCGTGATTGAAAACAACGGCTACGCCGAATCTACTTCACGCGACTACGGTACCGCTGCCAACAGTTTCGCCGACCGCGGCGTCGGTTTCGGCATCTCCGGCGTGGTGGTGGACGGCAACGACTTCTTCGCCGTGTACGAAGCCGCCGGCGAAGTGATCCGCCGCGCCCGCAACGGCGGCGGCCCCGCGCTGCTGGAATGCAAAACCAACCGTTTCTTCGGCCACTTTGAAGGCGACGCGCAAACCTACCGCCCTAAAGGCGAAGTGGACAACCTGCGCGCCAACCACGACTGCCTGAAAATCTTCCGCCGCCGCGTAACCGAAGCAGGCGTACTTACCGATGCCGAACTCGATGCCGTCGACTAAGAAGTGCATGAGCTAATCGAACGCTCGGTACAAGAAGCCAAAGCTGCACCTGCGCCGAATCCGGAAGATTTGCTGACAGATGTTTATGTAAGCTATTGAAAACGATAAAAACAGGAGAAACAGATTATGTCCCGCCAATTAACCATGAAATTAGCGATTAACGAAGCTATCGACCAAGAAATGAGCCGCGACCCCACCGTGATTATGATGGGTGAAGACATTGTCGGCGGTGCAGGCGCCAGCGGCGAACGCGACGCTTGGGGCGGCGTACTCGGCCTATCCAAAGGGCTGTATGCCAAACACGGCGACCGCCTTATCGACACGCCGCTTTCCGAAGCCGCCTATGTCGGTGCAGCCATCGGCGCCGCTACCTGCGGCCTGCGTCCGATTGCCGAATTGATGTTTATCGACTTTATGGGCGTGTGCTTCGACCAAATCCTTAACCAAGCTGCCAAGTTCCGCTATATGTTCGGCGGCAAAGCCGAAACGCCCGTCGTGATCCGCGCCATGGTCGGCGGCGGTTTCAGCGCAGCGGCGCAGCACAGCCAAATGCTCACGCCCATGTTTACTCATGTGCCGGGTTTGAAAGTCGTGTGTCCGTCCAACCCCTATGATGCAAAAGGGCTGCTGGTGCAGTCTATCCGCGACAACGACCCCGTGATTTTCTGCGAACACAAAAGCCTGTATGCCGTTAAAGGCGACGTGCCGGAAGAGCTGTATGCCATTCCCTTCGGCCAAGCCAACATCGTGCGCGAAGGTAAAGATGTAACCTTAGTTGCTTACGGCATGATGGTTCAGCGCAGTATCGACGCCGCCAAAACGCTGGAAAAAGAAGGCATCGAGGCAGAAGTCATCGACTTGCGTACCCTTTCGCCGCTCGATATCGACACCGTATTGAAATCGGTGGAAAAAACCGGCCGCTTAGTGGTGGTGGACGAAGCCAGCCCCCGTTGCAATATCGCCACCGACATTTCCGCCCAAGTGTGCCAGAAAATATTCGGCGCACTCAAAGCAGGCATCGAAATGGTGTCGCCGCCGCACACGCCCGTGCCGTTTTCCAACGTGCTGGAAAAACTCTACCTGCCCGGCGGCAAGCAAATCGCCGAAGCCGTTCGCAAAACATTAGGAAAGGTTGAGGCCGTCTGAAAGCGAATGTGGAGAGCTTCGCCAAAGCGGGCTTGTCAGTTTTGCCAAAACACCGGCAAACTGCCCGACAAAAGGCGGGCAAAAACGCCCGCCTTTTGAAACCATAACAGCCCTCTCTGAAACGTTTTCAGACGGCATTCACAATAAACAAAGGAGACAACCATGAGTAACATCAAACCCGTCATCATCCCCAAATGGGGTCTGACCATGGAAGAAGGCACCATCAACGAATGGCTGATTGAAGTCGGCACACCCGTGAGCGTCGGCATGGAAATCCTCAACATCGACACCGACAAACTCACCAACGCCGTCGAAGCCACCGACTCAGGCATATTGCGGCGCATCCTCCACGGCGCAGGCGAAACCCTGCCGGTGAAAACCCTGATCGGCATCCTCGCCGATGCCGACACCCCCGAAGCCGACATCGACGCCTTTATCGCCAACTGGGTGCCGCCGTCTGCCGACGAAGTGGATGAATAAGGCCGGTTTCACGCAAATACATCATTACAGCCTGAAGCCCGACAACCGCATCCCCCGCTTCGAGTGGGGGATGAATAGAAAACCACAGGCTCACTTTACCAAGCAGGCCATCCGCTTTTTCAGACGGCCTGTTTCAACAAGCAAAGATATTGTTCAAATCAGTATTGGAAAACAAGGAGAAACACCATGCCCCAACAAAAAACCGCAGTCATTACCGGCTCTGCCGACGGTCTGGGCAAAGGCATTGCCGAACGCCTTGCCCGAGACGGCTTTAATATCGTCTTATCCGATATCGACGGCAATAAACTCGCCCAAACCGAGCAAGCGTTCAAAAACCGTAATCAGCCCGTTGCTTCGTTCAAAGGCGACGTGTCGAAACGGGCAGATCAGTTTGCACTCGTCCAACATGCCGTCGATACTTTCGGGCAGGTTGACGTGTTTATCAACAACGCCGGCATTGAAGAAGTGTTGCCGCTGCTGGACGTTACCGAAGCCGATTTCGACCGCGTGTTCAACATCAACGTCAAAGGCGTGCTCTACGGTATGCAGGCCGCAGCGGAACAAATGAAAAAGCAAGACAGCAGCCGCGTGTATAAAATCATCAACGCATGCAGCATCGCCGGTCACGAATCATTCGACCTCTTGGGCGTGTATTGCGCCAGCAAATTCTCCGTGCGCGCCCTCACCATCGCCGCCGCCAAAGAACTGGCCAAACACAACATCACGGTCAACGGCTACTGCCCCGGTGTTGCCGGCACCAAAATGTGGGACCGCATCGACGCCGAAATGGGCAAGCACCTCGGCCTCAAGCCCGGTGAGGCATTTGAAAAATTCTCGGCAGGCATCCTGATGGGGCGCACACAAGTACCTGAAGATGTCGCCTCGCTGGTACATTATCTGGCTTCGGAAGATTCCGACTACATGACCGGCCAATCCCTGATTATCGATGGCGGCATGGTGTTCCGTTAATACAGAAAGAGGCCGTCTGAAACGCAATATAGTTCAGACGGCCTTATCTTTTTCTTTTACTATCTAAACCTTACCCACCCCGCCGGAGCTTCGCCCATGCCGCTGATTCCGCCCTGTGTGTTTTACCCCGAACAACGCTTCGATCTTTCCGCCCACAGCTGGGCCGACAACGAACGCGCTTTGTTGGCGGCCGTCGGCGGGCCGTCTGAAAGCATGGCGCTGATACACGAAGGCGGCGACGGCATCGTTGTGCCGCGCAGTTATCAGCAAGGGCGGCCGAATTTTCAGACGGCCTGCGAAACTTTGGCCGGCGAAGGCTTGGCCGTACATGTGCGCCTGTCGGGCGGCGGCGTGGTGCCGCAGGCTGCAGGGGTGATCAACCTGCATTTAGGCTACACCGCCGACACACCCAATCCCTTACCGGCTGCGGAAGCGCATTATCAA
Organism: Neisseria sp. 74A18; assembly: GCF_001308005.1. Classification (NCBI taxonomy): domain Bacteria; kingdom Pseudomonadati; phylum Pseudomonadota; class Betaproteobacteria; order Neisseriales; family Neisseriaceae; genus Neisseria; species Neisseria sp. 74A18. The sequence continues at coordinate 11,693 of NZ_LGZA01000035.1, read as the reverse complement.
GCTTTGTGCGGCCTGCTCTCGGAATTACTGCGCCACTTCGGCATCGCCGCTACCGCCCAAGCCGTAGAGGGTTCGTTTTGCGACGGACGCTTCAACCTTGCCGTCAACGGCCGCAAAATTGCCGGAACCGCCCAACATTGGCAACGCGACAAAAGCGCGGAAAACCGCTACCGCGTCCTTTCCCACGCCGTTATCCTCGCCGCCGACCCGCATTTGCTTACCGACCGCGCCAACCGTTTTGAAGCGGCTATCGGCAGCACCGTCCGCTACCGAGCCGATAAAACCGCGTCGGTTTGCGGTTTATCTGGTGCAAATGCTGCCGAAGTTGCCGACCGGTTGCGCCGTTTGCTCAGGCCGTCTGAAAACAGCCGGTGCGGTTGAGCATGTTCAGGCAAATTTTGTTCTGATTTTGGAATACCCCAGCGCACACAAAAACAGTGCCGCTTGCAACAAAATAATCACCGGCCCGGTGGCGGCATCGAGATGGTAGCTCAGTATCGTGCCGGCCAAACCGGTAATCACAGAGCATACTACCACGATAATCATCATGCGGTCGAAACGGTGGGTCAGCAGCGAAGCGGTAATGCCGGGAGAAATCAGCATGGCTATCACCAGCACCACGCCCGCAACCTGTATCGCGCTGATAATGGTTAACGCCAGCAGAATCAGCAGCCCGTAGTGGAGCAGCTGCGGCGGCAAACCGACAATCCGCGCCTGCACGGGGTCAAAGCAGTAGAGCATCAAATCCCTTCTCTTCAACATCACCACCGCAAAAACGAGGGCGCAGATAATCAGCGTGCGGATCAACTCTTCATAGCTCACGCCGAGAATGTTGCCGAACAAAATATGCGTGAGGTGTTGGTCGGTTTCCACTTTGGTAAACAGCACCAAGCCGAAAGCAAACATGCCCGAAAACACGATGCCCATCACCGTATCTTCTTTCAGACGGCTGTTGTTTTTCAGATAGCCCACTCCCACGGCGCAGGCCAGCCCGGAAACGAATGCGCCCGCCACCAAAGGGATGCCGGTTACAAAGGCAACGATGATGCCGGGCAATACGGCATGGGAAATGGCATCGCCCATCAGCGACCAGCCTTTCAGCACCAGATAGCACGATAAGATGCCGCACACCACCGACACAATCAGCGCGGTCAGCAGCGCGTATTGCATAAACGGAAAACTCAGCGGTTCGACAAACCAGTTGATGATGTCAGCCATGGCCGGTTTCTCCTTGCAGCGCCGCAGTTTGTTTCTGTTTCAACAAGCCGTATTTGGGCGCGAAGATAAAGGCCAGCAGAAACAACGCCGTTTGCAGGCAAACGATGATGCCGCCGGTGGCTCCGTCGAGAAAATAGCTGGCATACGCGCCGATTCCGCCGGTCAAAAAGCCCAATGCCACGGCAATGCCCACCAGTTTGTTGAATTTATCGGTGAGCAGATAGGCGGTGGCACCCGGCGTAATCACCATGGCGATTACCAACACCGCACCCACGGTTTGCAGGGCGGCTACCACGCAGGCACTGAGCAGGGTGAAAAAGAGAATTTTATAACGCAGCGGCGACAAACCCACGGCCACCGCCTGAGTTTCGTCGAAAAACACCAGCAGCAGGTTCTTCCAAAACAGCAATAAAAAAGCCAAACACACCGCCATAATGATGCCTACTTGAAAAACGTCTTCGTCGGCAATGCCCAAAATATTGCCCAACACGATTTCCTCTACATTCACGGCAGTAGGGTTGATGGAAACGATAAACAGGCCGAGGGCGAAAAAGGTGGTGAAAATAAAGCCGATGATGGCATCTTCTTTCAATTTGCTTACCGCTTTAATCCACAAAATCGCCAATGCCGCCAAGATGCCCGAAATAAAAGCACCCACCGAATAAGGCAGCGAAAGCGAATAAGTGATGGCCACGCCCGGCACCACCGAGTGCGACAAGGCATCGCCGATCAACGACCAGCCTTTGAGCATCAGATAAGCCGACAAAAACGCACATATCCCGCCCACGGCAGCACTGATCACAACGGCTTTCACCATATATTCGTAAGCGAGCGGCTCCAGTAACACATCCAGCATAATCAACGCTCCCCGCCGTTTTCCGTTTGCTCCTGCACGGTTTCTTCCTCACAGTTGCAGCCGCATTTTGCGATGGATGCGGGCGGGTCGATTTTGGTTTCGCCGTAAAACACCGCAGGCCGTTCGTCGTCGGTCAGCACCGTAACGGCGCGTTTGTCTTCATCGTCGTGCAAATCGCTGCCGGCCAGTTTGAAGTGGCGCAGCACGCCGCCGAATGCGACTTCGAGATTGTGCTGGTTGAACGTGGATTCGGTAGAACCGGCCGCCAATACGGTGCGGTTGATCATCACCACGCGGTCGCAAAAGTCGGGCACAACGCCCAGATTGTGTGTAGAAACCAAAATCAGACGGCCTTCGGCACGCAACTGCCCCAGAAGATCCATAATCATGTTTTCGGTTTTCACGTCCACGCCTGTAAACGGCTCGTCGAGCAGAATCACTCTGCTTTCCTGGGCCAATGCGCGGGCGAGAAACACGCGCTTTTTCTGGCCGCCGGAAAGCTCGCCGATTTGCCGTTCGGCAAGATGGGCGATATCGACGCGTTCCATGGCCGTCTGAACTTTCTGTTTGTCGGTTTTACTCGGAATACGCAGAAAATTCATGTAGCCGTAACGGCCCTGCATCACCACATCGTAAACCGAAACGGGAAACTGCCAGTCCACTTCTTCGCTTTGCGGCACATAAGAAACCAGATTGCTTTTCAAAGCCTGCGCGATGGGCAGCCCGCACAGGCGGATATCGCCCTTGCGCGGCTTGAGCAAACCCATCAGGCTTTTAAACAATGTGGACTTGCCGCTGCCGTTCACACCGACCAGCGCACAGGTCATGCCGCCTTCCAAATCCAGCGAAAAATCATAAATGGCCGTGTGGCCGTTGTTGTAGCGCACGGTAACATCTTCGACACGAATCGAAGCAGCAGCGGGGGACATCATTATTTTCCAAATCCTTTAACAATCGTTGATACCGTTGTATTCAGCAGGTCGGTATAAGTGGGCACGGGGCCGTTTTTGGCGGAAAGCGAATCCACATAGAGCACGCCGCCGTATTTGGCACCGGTTTCTTTCGCCACCTGCTTCATCGGCTTGGGCGAAATGGTGCTTTCGCTGAACACCACCGGAATTTTGTTTTTGCGCACCACATCAATCACTTTGCGCACCTGTTGCGGCGTGCCTTGCTGTTCGGCATTAATCGGCCACAGGTAAACTTCTTTGAAACCGTAGTCTTTCGCCAGATAGCTGAACGCGCCTTCGCTGCTCACCAAGAAACGCTGGTTTTGCGGCACCTGCATCAGCTTGGTGCGCAAAGGTTTGTCGAGCTGCTTGATTTTGTTGCTGTATGCCACCGCATTTTTGGTATAAACCGCCGCGTTTTTCGGGTCGTATTTCACCAGCGCGTTTTTAATGTTTTCGATGTACACCAACGCATTGCTGGTCGACATCCAAGCATGGGGGTTGGGCATGCCTTTGTAAGGGCCTTCGTGAATCGACATCGGGGTGATGCCTTTGGTAACCACCACCGCCGGTTTGTTTTTCACATTTTGGAAGAAGCGTTCAAACCAGCGTTCGAGATTCATGCCGTTCCACAGCACCAAATCGGCCGACTGCGCTTTGGCAATATCTTGCGGTGTGGGTTGGTAATCGTGAATTTCCGCTCCCGGCTTGGTAATCGATTCCACCGTTGCCGCATCGCCGGCCACGTTTTGGGCGATGTCCTGAATCACGGTAAAAGTGGTAACCACTTTAAATTTTGCGTAAGCGGGCGATGCCGAAAAAGCGGCCAAAACCAAACATGCAGTGGTTAAAAAACGGCGCATAATACATTCTCCTGATATAGATATGACATAAATTAAAGTGAAGCGGCAGCTGTGTTTGCCGGCCGGTTATACTATCAATAATGAGAACTATTTTCAATAATAGTATAGGATATAAGGATACCCGATTGAGAAAGGCTATTGCAAGACCGATGAAGCGTTTGCAAAATCCCCATTTGCGGCTTGCTGCCTTGAATTAAACAAGAGCGGATTGACTGTAAGTTATATTCCCATACCGCTTGAGGCCGTCTGAAAAACACCCGCATGCTTTTTCAGACGGCCTTAAACGTTTGAGCAGCTTCGCCGTTTTTTTATAGTGAACCCACTTCACTTTTACTGCGAACGTTGCCGTGTTTTCGCTCCAAGAGAACGCTGGTGTAAGCCGTTTGCACACTCCGCGGTTTGCTGCTTTGAATTAAAAATTAAGTGAATTAACGATACGCAAGGTCTCTGAGGGAGAACGCCCGCAACAATAAGTGCTTAAGCCGTTATTCTCCATACCGAAAAAAGCGCGCAGGGTTATAATCCTTTTATTTGAATATACAAAGGAACCCGCCATGCAATTCTCAGCCTTCGGCCAACAATTCACCCGCAACAGCGGCATTCTGCAATTAATGGACGACTTGGGCAAAGCGCTCAACAGCGACCGCCCCGTGAATATGCTTGGCGGCGGCAATCCCGCGCGTATCGAAGCCGTTAACCAAACCTATCGGGAAATACTGCAAACGCTGGTCGATAACGACGCTGCCGTGGAGAGCGTGGGCAATTATTCCACACCGCAAGGCGATGCCAAATTGATTGATGCGTTGGTCGGATTTTTCAACCGCGAATACGGCTGGGGCATCAGCGCAGACAATATCGTGCTGACCAACGGTTCGCAAAACGCCTTTTTCTATTTGTTCAACCTGTTCGGCGGCCGTTTCAACGACAACGGCGGCGAAACCGACAAAACCATCCTGCTGCCGCTCGCACCCGAATACATCGGTTATGCCGACGCACATGTCGACGGCAAACATTTCACCGCCGTGCCGCCGCGCATCGAAGCGGTCGAACACGAAGGCGAAAGCGGATTTTTCAAATACCGCGTCGATTTCGACGCGCTGGAAAACCTGCCCGAACTGAAAGCAGGCAAAATCGGTGCCGTCTGCTGCTCGCGCCCCACCAACCCCACCGGCAACGTGTTAACCGACAACGAAATGGCCCGCTTGGACGCACTGGCCCAAGCACACGGTATTCCCTTGATTATCGACAACGCCTACGGCATGCCTTTTCCCAACATTATTTACAGCAAAGCCACGCTGACTTGGCACGACAACATCATCCTCTGCTTCAGTCTCTCCAAAATCGGCCTGCCCGGCGTGCGTACCGGCATCATCGTCGCCAGCCCCGAAGTCGTGAAAGCCGTTACCGCCTTGAACGCAATTGTGAATCTCGCGCCTACCCGCTTCGGTGCCGCCGTCGCCACTCCGCTGCTGCGCGACGGCCGTCTGAAAACCCTCTCCGATACCGTGGTGCAGCCGTTTTACCGCAAGCAGGCCGCCCTTGCCGTGTCGCTATTGAAAAAAGAATTAGGCGGCTATCCGATGAAAATCCACAAACCCGAAGGCGCGATTTTCTTATGGATTTGGTTTGAGGGCCTGCCCGTTTCTTCGCATGAACTCTACGAACGCCTGAAAGCCGCCGGCACGCTGATTATTCCGAGCGAACTGTTTTTCGTGGGCATGGACACCGAAAACTACCGCCACGCCCACGAATGTATCCGCATGAGCATCGCGCAAGACGAAGAAACCTTACGCAAAGGCATCGCCGCCATCGGCGAAACCGTGCGGGCGGTTTATGACGAGGCGCGTTGAGATTTTGCAATGCAGCTTTAACGGATATTGAGAAGCATGAATCAGGCCGTCTGAAAACCCGTTGCAAGGTTTTCAGACGGCCTGATTCATCTTCCCCCAAACCTACCAATTCACCCGCACGGAGCGTCCGCCCAACAAGGTTTCCAGCTTGTCGAAGAGTTCTGCGCTCGGCGTTACCGTCCATTTGGGCGGAATCTTCAAATCGCCGCAGGCAGCGGCGTTGGCGTAGGAAAGGCTGATGGGAATATGGCCGGTGTCGGGGCGGCGGTGGGTGTTCAGCAGCTGTGCCAAAGCGGGGATGTCGTGTTCGGGTTTCAGGCTCAGGCTCAGGCTGCGGGCGTAGCGTTCGCGGGCGGTTTGCAGCGTCATCACTTGGTTGGCGACGATGCGCAGGGTGTCGCCGCCGGTGTAGTCGTCGCGGCTGACTTTGCATTCCATAATCAGCACTTGGTCGGCTTTCAGACGGCCTGCACTTTCTTCGAGCACGTTGCCGGTAATCATCACTTCCACTTGGCCGCTTTGGTCTTCGAGGGTGGCGAAGGCGATTTTGCCGCGCTTGCCCATCATGGTGCGCACGGCGGTGGTAAAGCCGGCCACGCGCACGTTGTCTTGCGGTTTCAGACGGCTCAGGCGGGTGGGGGCGATTTGGCGCACTTCTTGGGCGTAGGGGCCGAAGGGGTGGCCGGATAGGTAGAAGCCGATAACGGTTTTTTCTTCGGCGAGTTTTTCCGATTCGCTCCATGCGGGTGCTGCTTGCAGTTCGATGGCGGCGATGGCATCTTCCATCATGTCGAACAGCCCGCCCTGATTGGCGTTGGCGGCTTTTTGGTCTGCATTGTTCATGGCCAGGTCGATGTTGGCGAGCAGCATGGCGCGGTTGGGCTCGATGCTGTCGAACGCGCCGCCGCGTATCAGGGCTTCGAGGGTGCGGCGGTTCATGTGTTCTTTGCCGACGCGTTCGCAGAAATCGAGCAGCCCGGTGAATTTGCCGCCCTGTTTGCGTGCTTCCATGATGGAGGCTACCGCGCCTTCGCCGGTGCCTTTGATGGCGCCGAGGGCATAGCGGATTTGTTTGCGGTTGTTGGGGGTAAACAGGTAATCCGATTCGTTGATGTCGGGCGGCAGAAATTCGATGCCGTTGGCGCGTGCGTCGTCGTAGAAATGTTTGAGCTGGTCGGTGTTGTCCAACTCGCTCGACATGGTCGCGGCCATGAATTCGGCGGGGTAGTGCGCTTTCAGCCAGGCGGTTTGGTAGGAAATCAGCGCGTAGGCGGCGGCGTGCGATTTGTTGAAGCCGTAGCCGGCGAATTTTTCCATGTAGTCGAAAATTTCGTCGGCTTTTTTGCGGGAAATGGCTTTTTCTTCCGCACCTTTGGCGAAGATTTCGCGGTGTTTCACCATTTCTTCGGGTTTTTTCTTACCCATGGCGCGGCGCAGCAAGTCTGCACCGCCGAGCGAGTAGCCGCCGATCACCTGCGCCGCCTGCATCACCTGCTCTTGGTAAACCATGATGCCGTAAGTCGGCTCCAACACCGGCTCCAGCAGCGGGTGGATGTATTCAAACGCCTGCCCCTTCATGCGGGCGACGAAATCGGGAATGTTGTCCATCGGGCCGGGGCGGTAAAGCGATACGAAGGCGATCAACTCTTCAAATTTGGTGGTGTGCGCCGTTTTCAGCATTTTTTTCATGCCGGTCGATTCAAACTGGAAAACGGCGGTGGTGTTGGCATCGCGGAAAATTTTATAGGCGGCTTGGTCGTCGAGCGGAATGGTGTTGACGTCGATTTCTTCGCCGACGGTGTTTTTAATGTTTTCCTGCGCCATTTCGATAATGGTGAGGTTGCGCAGGCCCAAGAAGTCGAATTTCACCAAGCCCACGTCTTCCACGTCGCCTTTGTCGTACATCGACACGGGCGAGGCCGATTCGTCGGCCTGATACACGGGGCTGAAGTCAGAAATTTTGCCCGGCGCAATCAACACGCCGCCTGCGTGCATGCCCAAGCCGCGCGTGAGGTCTTCCAGCTTTTGCGCCAGCGTCATCAACTCTTCCGCGCCTTCTTCTTCGATCAGCTGGCGGATTTCCGGCTCCATTTCCATCGCTTTTTCAAGGCTCACGGGGCGGTTGGCTTCGAGCGGAATCAGTTTCGACAAGCGGTCGCACAGGCCGAACGGCAATTCCAACACACGGCCCACGTCGCGGATAACGGCTTTGGACGACATGGTGCCGAAGGTAACGATTTGGCTCACGGCATCGGCACCGTATTTTTTGCGCACATATTCAATCACGCGGCCGCGGTTGCTTTGGCAGAAGTCGATATCGAAGTCGGGCATGGAAACGCGCTCGGGGTTTAAGAACCGCTCGAACAGCAGCGCGTATTTCAGCGGGTCGAGGTCGGTGATTTTCAGCGCGTAGGCCACAAGCGAGCCTGCGCCCGAACCGCGCCCCGGCCCCACCGGGCAGCCGTTGTTTTTCGCCCAGTTGATGAAGTCTTGTACGATGAGGAAGTAGCCCGGAAAGCCCATTTGGATGATGATGCCCAATTCAAAATCCAAGCGCGCCTGATATTCGGGCATTTTTTCGGCGCGTTCCGCTTCGTCGGGGTAAAGCTGCGCCATGCGCTCTTGCAGTCCCTCGTTGGAAAGCTGGGTCAGATAATCGTCGAGCGACATGCCGTCGGGCGTGGGGAACAGCGGCAAAAAGTTTTTGCCCAGCGTGAGCGTGAGGTTGCAGCGTTTGGCGATTTCCACCGTGTTTTGCAGGGCTTCGGGCAGGTCGGCGAACCGCTCGGCCATCACGTCGGGCGATACGAAAAACTGGCTCGGCGTAAATTCTTGCGGGCGTTTTTTATCTGCCAGCACCCAACCGCCGGCAATGCACACCCGCGCTTCGTGGGCTTGGAAATCTTCGCGGTTGAGAAACTGGGTCGGATGGGTGGCGACTACCGGCAAATCCAATGCCGCCGCGATTTCGACGCTGCCGGATACGGAAGCCTCCCATTGCGGGCGTTCGGACAGGCGTTGCAGTTCGAGGTAAAAGGTATTGGGAAACCACGCCGCGTATTTTTGCGCCGCCACTTTGGCTGCATCGGCATGGCCGTTCATCAGGTTTGCGCCCACTTCGCCGTAGTGCGCGCCCGATAAGCAGATAAGGCCGCTGTTGTCGCCTTCTGCCAGCCATGCCTGACGCAGTTCGGCATGATCGACGTTGCGGTCTTTGCCCACATAGGCGGCGGTGAGCAGTTCGCTCAGGCGCAGGTAGCCGCTGTCGTTTTTCACGATGAGCATGGCGCGGAAAGGTTTGTCGGGCGCGGCGGGGTTTTCAATCCACACGTCCGCCGCCGCCACCGGCTTGATGCCTGCGCCGCGGCAGGCTTTGTAGAATTTCACCAAGCCGAACATGTTCATCAAATCGCTCACGCCCAGCGCGGGCAGGCCGTCTGAAACGGCTTTTTTCACGGCATCTTTGATGCGTACCGTGCCGTCGGTAATCGAAAATTCGGTGTGCAGGCGCAGGGGGATGTAGATGGGGCTTGTCATGGCGGGAAAATGTGCGGCGGAAATAAAGGCGTATTGTAGCAGGGTTTGGGGCAAGAATTAGGCCGTCTGAAAAACGGCAAACGGTTTTTCAGACGGCCTGTTACGCTGGTGTGAAGAGCTTAGATTACAGCAGCGGTGTTGGTGTTGTCATCGTTGTAAACGGTGGCGTTGGTGTTTGAGTACACAGCTTTTTCTGCTGTTACACCTACCGAACCGACTGCCGTGGGCGCAGGCACAATGCTGTCGAGCGCGCTGTCTAACGAAGTGTTGGTTTCCAGTAAATCGGTTGCGTTTACATCGTTCCACAAACCCTGTGCGGCATAGGAGACGTCGGAGAAATAGAAGTAAGCAACTGATTCGCCGGCTTGAGATTGGCCTTCAATGGTCAAGGTATCGCCGGTTTCTTTGAGTGTGAGCACCCAATTGCCGTTTTCTTCTTTCAAATCGACATCTTTGAAAGCGACGCCGCCGAGCTTAACGATATTGTTGCCTTCGGTATCGCGGATAACATCGTGTCCGTAACCTTTGGTGAAGAAATAAGTATCATCACCTGCCTGGCCTCTCATCAAGTCGTTGCCGGTACCGCCGTCGATGTAATCGTTACCGATTCCGCCGAAGATGTTGTCGCGGTCGGCACCGCCGTAGAGTTTGTCGTCGCCGATGCCGCCGTCGATGGTGTCTTCGCCGGCATTACCGTAGATGGTGTCGTCGCCGCGGCCGCCGTTCAGTCGGTTGTAGTTGTCGTTACCGGTAATCACGTTGTCGTCGTTGTTGCCGGTGCCGTTGATGCGGGCATCGCCTACCAATGTGATGTTCTCAACATTGTGCGAAGCAGTGTAGCTTACGCTGCTGTAAATGGTATCGTTGCCTTGGCCGGCTTCTTCGATCACGGTGTCGTTTGCGTTATCGACATAGTACACGTCGTCGCCTGCTTGGCCGCGCATCACGTCTTTGCCTTCGCCGCCGTCGAGTACGTCGTTACCCGCGCCGCCGAAGATGTTGTCGCGGTCGGCACCACCGTAGAGTTTGTCGTCGCCGAGACCGCCGTCGATGGTGTCCTCACCGGCCTGACCGTAGATGGTGTCGTTACCGCGGCCGCCGTTCAGTCGGTTGTAGTTGTCGTTACCGATAATCACGTTGTCGTCGTTGTTGCCGGTGCCGTTGATGCGGTCTTTACCGGTTAAGGTAATGTTTTCGACATTGCGCGAAGCGGTGTAGCTTACGCTGCTGTAAATAGTGTCGTTGCCTTCACCGGCAGCTTCGATTACGGTGTCGTTTACGTTGTCAACGTAGTAGATATCGTCGCCCGCTTGGCCGCGCATCACGTCTTTGCCTTCGCCGCCGTCGAGCACGTCGTTACCCGCGCCGCCGAAGATGTTGTCGCGGTCGGCACCGCCGTAGAGGAAGTCGTTACCTTCACCGCCGTCGATGGTGTCTTCGCCGGCATTACCGTAGATAATATCGTTGCCGCGGCCGCCGTTCAGACGGTTGTAGTTGCCGTTGCCGGTAATCACGTTGTTTTCGTTATTGCCGGTGCCGTTGATGCGGGCATCGCCTACCAACGTGATGTTTTCGACATTGCGCGGAGCGGTATAGCTGACGCTGCTGTAAATAGTGTCGTCAGTACCTTGGCCGGCTTCTTCGATTACGGTGTCGTTTACGTTGTCAACGTAGTAGATATCGTCGCCTGCTTGACCGCGCATCACGTCTTTGTCTTCGCCGCCGTCGAGCACGTCATCGCCCGCACCGCCGAAGATGTTGTCGCGGTCGGCACCGCCGTAGAGTTTGTCGTTACCTTCTCCGCCGTCGATGGTGTCTTCACCGGCCTGACCGTAGATGCTGTCGTTGCCGCGACCGCCGTTCAGACGGTTGTAGTTGTCGTTACCGGTAATCACGTTGTCTTCGTTGTTGCCGGTGCCGTTGATGCGGGCATTGCCGGTTAGGGTAAGGTTTTCGACATTGCGCGGGGTGGTGTAGCTGATGCTGCTGTAAACGGTGTCGGTGCCTTCGCCGGCTTTTTCAATCACGGTGTCGCCTGCACCTTTGATGTAGAAGCTGTCGTTGCCCTGACCGCCGTACATGGTGTCCATGCCGGACTGACCGTGAATGGTGTCGTTACCGGCCATACCGTAAATAACGGTTTTGCCGGTGCTGCCGTACAGCACATCGTCTTTGGAAGTACCTTGTACAACCACAGTTTCACCGGCACTACGGGTTGAAGTGTTGGTGTTTTCGCTCATTTCACTCTCCTTTAATATAACACTGCGTTTAACTACGGGGGGTAAACAGTTTGTTTATATTGATGAACTTAGCTTAACAGCGTGTTCATTTATTAATGATGTTATACCCTTTGGTAACAATAATGAATAGCTTATATGTAAATAACCTTATAAATTGTGTGTAAAAAATATTTAAATAT
>NZ_LGZA01000034.1:0-28301 GCF_001308005.1 Neisseria sp. 74A18 | reverse complement strand
GAGAGGCTGTGCCATTGGCCGAGCAGGACGGCTTTGAACATGGAGAGCAAAGGATAGGCGGGACGGCCGCCGTTGTCGCGCACGTAGCGGGTTTTGCGGCCGGCGAGGTATTGTTCGATGGGTGTCCAGTCAAGAATACGGTCGAGTTTGATGAGTGGGAAGCGGTCGAGATGTTTTTCGATGTGGTTGAGGGCATCGGTGTGTAAAAAGCTGCTCATGAACAAAATCCTCTAAATTCTCGGAGTTTGATGTGAGTGGGAATTTAGAGGATTTTTGAGGGTTTTGCAAAGGTCTCGGCCTTTTTTGGTTTGTTAGCGGATTGACCATATTGCATTTTGAACGGCAGCCCCATCCGTAGGTTTAGCAAAAATATCAGGCCGTCTGAAAAACAGTTTTTCAGACGGCCTGTGTTTCATAACGCATACGCCAACGCGTGTTTTCAATCTTGATTGTTGCTGTCGTTGTTTTCTTTGCCGGCGATATGCTGACGCCAAAAGCGTCTTCCAAACCAGACAAGTGCGATCAGCAGCCAAAGCGGCCATGCTGCTATCGTAATCAGCAGTATGTTTTGAAACAGATACCAGCCTTTTTCCAGCATCGGCAGGATTTGTGCAAAAAACGGCGGTTCAGATTGCTTGGCCAAAGCTTCGGGGTTCGGTCTGCTGCGGCGGATAACCGTTTCGGGCTGGTTGAAGTGAAGCTGTATGGTGGCGAAGTCAACTTTGTCCTGCCAATAAGCCTTTTCCAGCTCGGCGTATTCTTGTTGGGCTTTGGCGTCAAACTGCCAGCGGGTTACTTGCGCCGAATCTTTTTTGTCGGAAGGTTCTTCAGACTGCTTCACATCGGCCAATTGGTCGGCAAGCTGCTGTTGGCGCAGCGCTTCGAGTGCTTGCCGGCGCAAATCCAAGCTTACGTCTTCGGCTGAAAAATGCTGGTTGTTCAAAAATGTAATGTGTGCCTGCAAATCGCGAAGAAATTCGGAAGCATGGTCGGTGGGAATCCGCACGACCAAATCGGCGCGGTAGGTATAGCGGCTGATTTCGAGCAGCGTGCCGTCGGTTTGCGGAAAAGAATCGGTGCTACGGATGTCGGCATTAATCGTATTGGTTGCAATAAAACCGCCGTGCTTGGCAGTAAGCGTTTCTATATCGGCCGCCGTTTTGCGCGTGTCGGCGGTTTGGAAATCAATATCGGCGGTTACTGCAAGCTGCCTGCCTTCTATTTTTTGATCAACTACAGCGCTCGGTGTCAATTTGGCGGCTTGTTTGTCGGAAGACTGTTCCGCCACGGCGGCTGCGGGAGCCGGAGCTTCTGCTTCGGAAGCGTTACGGCTGCCGTTGTCGCCACAGGCGGTCAGCAGCAACGAACCCAACAATGAAATATAGGCAATGCGGCGAGTGTTCATTATTGATACTTTCATGATGAAATAAGCGGGAGAGTACGTTTTAATTGGTTTATGTATTGCAGTCAGCCGAAGCTGCGTTTTCAGACGGCATCTCTGCCAAAGTTTTCTTATGGTTGGCGGCCACGCGCATATAGTGCTGCGCCGAATACACCAAAAACGCTTTTTCGTCTTCCGTGAGCGGGCGCACCTGTTTAACGGGAGAGCCTACATACAAAAAACCGCTTTCCAACCGCTTGCGCGGCGGCACCAAACTGCCGGCACCGATCATCACGTCGTCTTCAATTACCACATCATCGAGAATCACCGTATTCATGCCCACCAGCACACGGTTGCCGATAGTGCAGCCGTGCAGCATCACTTTGTGGCCGATGGTTACGTCTTCGCCGATAACCAGCGGCGAACCGTCGGGCTTGACTGCCGTTTTGTGCGAAACGTGCAGCATGCTCAAATCCTGAACATTGCTGCGCGCGCCGATGGTAATGCTGTTCACATCGCCGCGCAGCACCGCAAACGGCCATATCGACACGTCTTGCGCCAGCGAAACCTCCCCGATCACGGCAGAAACCGGGTCGATATAGCAGCTTTCATCAATGTGCGGAACATGCTCCAGATAAGGGCGGATATTCATATCGTTCTCCTCGACGGGTAAGTGTTTTCAGACGGCCTGAAGGCTTGTTGATGTGTATTGTAGCCGAACATCGCGCATCTTAGCCCAAACAGGCCGTCTGAAAACATTGCACGGCCAAACGGCAGCGAAGCGGGTGCGTTCGGATGATCCGATTGGCCGCAAACGGCCCGATTCAGGATAAAATAAGCCGCCCCGCATTCAGATCAGATTAAAGGATTATCATGTGGCACATCATCGCCATCGGTTATCTATTCGTGGCCGTTTTATTTTCGTCCGCCCAGCCCACCATTGCCCGCGCCTTGATTTATCTCGTGTTTTGGGCGGTGCTGCCCAGCCTGTTTACCTTTTGGGTGGTTAAAACGCGGCGGCGGAACAAATTGATGAAAATACAGGAAAAACAGCATAAAACCGCAAAAACGGATAAGCACTTTTCAGACGGCCTTTAATCTTATATAATTCCGCAGTTTCCGTTTCGGCGGAATCTTTTTTATTTTATTTTTACCAACGCCCGCACCCCGCGCGAAAGGGTGCCTGCCCTAAAGCAGGTTCTATGCGACAGGGTGTATGCTTTAACCCTTTAAAGGATCATTATGTCTCAAGTTACTATGCGCCAGATGCTCGAAGCAGGCGTTCACTTCGGCCACCAAACCCGTTACTGGAACCCGAAAATGGAACAATACATTTTCGGCGCGCGCAACAAAATCCATATCGTAAACCTGGAAAAAACCCTGCCGCTGTTCCAAGAAGCGCAAGAAGCCGTACGCCGTCTGGTTGCAAACAAAGGTACCGTATTGTTTGTAGGTACCAAACGCCAAGCCCGCGACATCATCCGCGAAGAAGCTACCCGTGCCGGTATGCCTTTCGTTGATTACCGTTGGTTGGGCGGCATGCTGACCAACTACAAAACCGTTAAGCAATCCATCAAACGCCTTGAAGAAAAAACCGCGGCTTTGGAAAATGCCAACGAAAGCGGTTACAGCAAAAAAGAAATCTTGGAAATGCAACGCGAAGTTGAAAAACTGGAGCGTTCGCTGGGCGGTATCAAAAACATGAAAGGCTTGCCCGACGCAATTTTCGTGATCGACACCGGCTACCAAAAAGGTACTTTGGTTGAAGCCGAAAAACTCGGTATTCCCGTGATTGCCGTAGTGGATACCAACAACAGCCCCGACGGCGTGAAATACGTTATCCCCGGTAACGATGATTCGGCAAAAGCTATCCGTCTGTACTGCCGCGGTATGGCAGATGCCGTATTGGAAGGCAAAAACCAAGCCATCCAAGAAACCGTAGCCGCTGCCCAAGCCGCTGCCGAATAAGGCTTTTCAAAAAGGGGGCTTCATGCCCCTTTTCTCGAAACAGGCCGTCTGAAAACGCATCAAATACTACCTTTTCAGACGGCCTTACCAAGATTCACAAGCACCACAAACCGTGCTTGCCCCAATTTCTAGGAGATTCAAAATGGCAGAAATTACTGCAAAAATGGTTGCCGACCTGCGTGCCGCTACCGGTCTGGGCATGATGGAGTGCAAAAAAGCACTGGTTGAAGCCGAAGGCAACATCGAAAAAGCCGAAGAAATCCTGCGCATCAAATCAGGCGCCAAAGCCGGTAAACTGGCCGGCCGTACCGCTGCCGAAGGCGTATTGGCTTACGCTATCGAAGGCAACGTAGGCGCTTTGGTTGAAGTAAACTGCGAAACCGACTTCGTAGCAAAAGATGCCGGCTTTGTAGAATTTGCGAACTTTGTTGCCAAAACCGCCGTTGCTAAAAAACCGGCTACTGTGGAAGAGTTGAGCGGGCTGGTTGAAGAAGAGCGCAAAGCCATCATCGCCAAACTGGGCGAAAACATGTCTGTACGCCGTTTCCAAGTGATCGAAACCGCTAACAGCCTGACTGCCTACATCCACGGTGCTCTGGCTACCGAAGGCGTATTGGTTGAATTCAAAGGCGCCGAAGACGTTGCCCGCAAAGTAGGTATGCACATCGTTGCCGCCAAACCACAATGCGTGTCTGAAGCTGAAGTAGACGCGGAAACCGTTGAAAAAGAACGCCGCATTTACACCCAACAAGCCATCGAATCAGGCAAACCTGCCGAAATCGCCGAAAAAATGGTTGAAGGCCGCATCAAAAAATTCTTGGCTGAAGTTACCCTCAACGGCCAAGCATTCGTGATGAATCCTGACCAAACCGTAGCCCAATTCCTGAAAGAAAATGGCGCGGAAGTTATCAGCTTCGTACGTTACAAAGTAGGCGACGGTATCGAAAAAGCCGTTGTAGACTATGCTGCCGAAGTAGCCGCCGCTGCGAAAGTATAAGGCTTATGAAAAACAAAGCACTCAGATTCTTATCGAATCGGGGTGCTTTTTTTTGAGGACATTTTTCAGACGGCCTGCCGTTTATAGCAAAAAAACCGCAGGCCGCAACGTTGGCAACGGGCGGAAAACAAACCGTCCGAGATTTGACTTAGTGCTTTGAAAAGCCCTGAAAAACGCACTACAATCAGTGCAGTATCCGTTCCCCGAAACATGATAGGCCGTCTGAAACGGTTTCAGACGGCCTCCCCGCAACCTGAAGAAAGCAAGGTATCCCATGACACAGCAAACCAAATACAAACGCGTTTTATTAAAACTTTCCGGCGAAGCCCTGATGGGTAAAGACGCTTTCGGTATCAACCGCGACACCATTATGCAGATTGTCGGGCAAGTGAAAGAAGTCGTGGACATGGGCGTGCAGGTGGCCGTGGTGATTGGCGGCGGCAATATCTTCCGCGGGGTAGCCACCCAAGCCCAAGGTATGGATCGCGCCACCGCCGACTACATGGGTATGATGGCTACCGTGATGAACGCGCTGGCCTTGAAAGATGCTTTCGAATCGTTGGGCATCAAAGCCCGTGTGCAATCCGCCTTGAGCATGCAGCAGATTGCCGAAACCTACGCCCGCCCCAAAGCCATCCAATATTTGGAAGAGGGCAAAGTGGTGATTTTCGCCGCCGGCACAGGCAACCCTTTCTTCACCACCGACACAGCGGCTTCTTTGCGCGGTGCGGAAATGAACTGCGACATCATGCTCAAAGCCACCAATGTTGACGGCGTTTATACCGCAGATCCTAAAAAAGATCCGTCGGCCACCCGCTATCAAACCATTACTTTCGACGAAGCCATCAATAAAAACCTGCGCGTGATGGACGCCACCGCTTTCGCCCTATGCCGTGAGCAGAAGCTGAATATTGTTGTATTCGGTATTGCCAAAGACGGCGCATTAAAGCGCGTGATTGCTGGAGAAGATGAAGGCACATTGGTGCATTGTTGATTTTATTCCAGTGATCAAGGCCGTCTGAAAAATTCAGACGGCCTTTCTTTTTGACGGATTTATGTGGACGGATTTATTTCGCCAATTCTTGATCAATTTCTTGATATAAATCGGAAAAATTCGGCTCTCCTACAAAGGTTTTCAATAGTTCGCCTTTTTTGTTCACAAAAAACGAGGTAGGGGCAACTTGAACGCCGAACGCCTTGCCTGTTTTTCCGTCGGCATCATACATCACGGCAAAGGGCAGCTTGCGTTCTTCGGCATAATTCACCACACTCTCAATCGGGTCGTAAGGCAGGGAAATGGCGATAATTTGGAAATCTTTGCCTTGATAATCTTGCGCGGTTTTAATCAGTTTCGGCATTTCGCTCACACAACCCGGGCAGGAAGGATACCAAAAATTAATCAGGGTAACTTTGCCCTGTAAATCTGCATTACTGATGGTCCGGCCTTGTAAATCGGGTAGAGAGAAAGCGGTAACGGGTTGGTTTTTCGGCCATAAAACAAAAGCAAGTAAAGCGGCTATGGCCACGGCAGCAAAAATGGGAAAGATTTTTTTCATGATGGTATGTGTTGGGAAAGAGAAGTGGATAATTCTGAAGGTAAATCGGTTGCCCGGCCGTTCGGGCCGACGGGCACTAAAGTGATTTCCGCTTCGGCAACGGTTTTTCCGGTATCGGCGCGCACAATGGTTTGGGTGAGCACAACCTGACGCGCCGCAACGGTATCAACGCGGGTATGGATGTTCAACTGCTGTCCTTCTTGTGCGGCGCGACGGTATTGTATGTTGATGCGTACCACCACCATCATCAAACCGTCGAGCCGGTTCAACAGGTTATGTTGCTCAAAAAACGCCCAGCGCGCTTCTTCGAGAAATTCGAGATAGCGCGCGTTGTTGACATGGCCGTAACCGTCTAAGTGGTAGCTTCGTACCCGTATAACGGTCATGGTATCAATTCAGGGTGATGGGTTGGAAAATTTCACGCCCCAACGGTTCTTGTTCCAAATCGGTTACCACGGTAGAAAGTTGGATATCGAACCATTCGTTGAAAATATCGGCATCCAAATCGGGCCAAAGGCTTTCGTCTTCACACCAATCGGCCAGTTCGGCTGCAAAAATCTGCTCGAAGCGGGTTTCTATCTCGTCCCACACCTCATCTGCGGTTTCGCAAGGGCGAACCAGATAGGAGTTGGCATCCGACTGCAAATCTTCCAGCGTGATATCCATAGGGGTTTCGGGCAGCGATTGCAGCCAATTCCAAAACGGCTCCAACGGGATCAGTAAAAATACGCTGCGGTTTACTTCATACATGGCTGTGCTCCTGCGGGTAATGGTAGAAATGATATAGCAAAGATATGGGAAAATCTATACGGCTTACCCGAGGCCGTCTGAAAACGTTCAGACGGCCTCGGGCTATTCGTAAACCATCATTGACCAAATCATGCTTTGCATCGGATACCGAGCTGAAATCCGGCGCTATGGTTTTGAATCATTCGCGATGGTAAGGATGGTTGTGCAAAATCGACACGGCGCGGTAAAGCTGTTCGGTAAGCAGCACGCGCACCATGCCGTGCGGCAAGGTGAGGCTGGATAGGCGCAGCATCAGCCGTGCCTGCTGTTTGAGGCGGTCGGTCATGCCGTCCGCCCCGCCGATCACGAAGCAGACGTGTTCGCCGTTTTGCTGCCAGTTTTTCAGGTGCTCCGCCAATTCGATCGAAGTGGGCGCTTTGCCGCGCTCGTCCAATACCACCAAAAATGCGCCTTGCGGCACCGCTTCGAGAATGCGTTTTTCTTCCGCCGCCATGCCCTGCGCGGCATTCACGCCTGCGCCACGTTTTTCGGGCTTGATTTCTTTGAGGGTGTAGTTCACGTCGCGCCCGAAACGTTTGGCGTATTCGTTTACGGCTTCGTCCACCCAGCGCGGCATTTTGGTGCCGACGGCTAAAACGGTAATATTCATGGCTCTTTCTCTTGCGGAAAATCCGCTGTGATAATGATGAGGCCGTCTGAAACGGTTTTCAGACGGCCTCATCATTAAGGTTAATAATGCGGCGGTATCTCATCGAGCAGGCTGTACGGCTCGCCGTTGCCGCTGCTTTTTTCCTGCATCCGCTGATACAGCAAGCGCAACTGCCCTTGCTGTAAATCAAGCGTTTGCTGCATCTTGGCAATGGTGTCGTTCAGGCTGGCAATCAGGTCTTCCTGTAAGGCCGTCTGAATTTCCAGCTCGGTAACGCGTGCTTCCAAATCATTCATTACAACACCATCGCGGCAATCCAGCCGGAAACCATCAGCGGCAGGTTATAGTGCAGGAAGGTGGGAATCACCGTATCGCGCACATGGTCGTGCTGGCCGTCCACATTCAAACCGGCGGTGGGGCCTAAAGTGGAATCGGAAGCGGGCGAACCGGCATCGCCCAATGCGCCCGCCGTGCCGATCAAAGCCAAAGTAGCCATCGGCGAGAACCCCATGCTGATACACAAAGGCACATAAATGGTGGCGATAATCGGCAAGGTGGAAAAAGAGCTGCCGATGCCCATCGTAACCAGCAAACCCACCAACAGCATCACAAAAGCCGCCATGCCTTTGTTGCCGGCAAACATTTCGGCTGAAGTCTTAACCAACGGCTCAATCTGGCCGGTGGCTTTCATCACTTCGGCAAAACCTTGTGCCGCAATCATGATAAAGCCGATCATCGCCATCATTTTCACGCCGTCGTTAAACACCGTATCCGCTTCGCCCCAGCGCACCACGCCCGCCGCCATAAACACGGCGAAACCGACCATCGCGCCCAGCAGCAGCGACCCCGCCCACAACTGCACCACAAAAGAAATCACAATTGCCAGCAAAGCCACCATGCTGCGGTAGGTGGAAATTTTCGGCTGCACGGCTGCCTGATGATTCGCTTCCACATCTACCGATGTATTTTGGTAAGCACGCGGACGGCGGTAGCTGACGAACACCGCAACCAACAAGCCCGCAATCATGCCCAATGCGGGAATGGTCATCGCTTGAACCACATTGATATTGTCAACATTCAAACCGGCTTTATTGATGTTGCCGACCAAAATCTGTTTCAAGAAAATTTCGCCGAAACCCACCGGCAGCCACATATAAGTGGTAACCAAACCGAAAGTCATCACACAGGCCAGCAAGCGGCGGTCGAGCTGAATGCGGTTGAATACCAGCAGCAGCGGCGGAATAATCAGCGGAATAAACGCAATATGAATGGGAATCAGGTTTTGGCTCATCACGCTCATAGCCAGCAAGGCCAGCAGCAGCCCCCATTTAACTACATTCACGTTGCCCGGCACATTGTCGCGCACGCGGCTGTTGTCTAAGCGGCGGATAACGGCATTGGCCAGCGTTTGCGGCAAACCCGAATGGGCGATGGCCACGGCAAACGCACCCAGCATGGCGTAGGAAAGCGCAATCTGCGCACCGTTGGCCAAACCGGTTTGAAACACTTCCATGGTTTTCGTTAATCCCAACCCGCCGGCCAAACCGCCCGCCAAAGCCCCGAGCAGCAGGCTCAGCACCACATGCACCCGCGCCAGCGACAAGATCAGCATCACGGCAACGGCAATTACAACGGCATTCATATTTTCATTCCCTTTGTATCTTTCAGACGGCCTCATATACCGTCAACCAGCATACTCAACCATTTTCTTGAGTGTGGAAAACCCATGGTTCGAAAAGAGGCAAACTCCCGGTTTCTTTTTCCTGTCTTCGGTTATATTCGGGGTAAAACCCATTAAACTAAACTTCAAACAAAAACCGGCCTGTTTGCTCCCGCTTAAGCTATGTCGTCAGTTAGCGCACGACACGGTCAAAACCATGAAAACAAAACCACATGATTTTACTCGCCATTAAGCAAGTTTACAAACATAGCCGGCAGCTGTTGTATCTTTAATCTAATCTGTGTAGCGCATAACAAAGACCTTTGTAAAAAAACGGACATATTTGTTACCGCTGTGCTGCTGTGCCTTGAATTGTGCCGCAGGCGGTGTTGGCAAAGCTCTCATCACGGCATTATTGATGAACTTTTGAGTAAAGCAGCAACTATTGATATCTGCTTGTTAAAAGACAAATAAAAAAGCACTTTCGAAAGAAAGTGCTTTTTTAAGAATTTGGTTGCGGGGGCAGGATTCGAACCTACGACCTTCGGGTTATGAGCCCGACGAGCTACCATGCTGCTCCACCCCGCGGCAGATTTGTAATTATATGGATGCTATATATTGTTGTCAACAGTTATCAACACTTTTTTCTGCGTAAGGCTGAAATATTGTGTTGCCGACCGCATCCGCTACATCAAAAATAACGTAGCCAATCCCAAGAAAATGAGAAAACCGCCGGAATCGGTAACCGCAGTAATCAACACCGAACTGCCCAGCGCGGGGTCGCGTCCTGCTTTTTCCATCGCAACGGGAATCAGCACGCCGACAGTCGCCGCCAGCAGCAGGTTGAGGGTCATTGCGGCAATCATCACTAAACCGATGCCGAAATTATCGTACAGCAACCATGACACCACGCCCATTACCGTGCCCCAAATCAGGCCGTTTACCAAAGCCACACCCACTTCTTTTTTCAACAGCCGCCCGGCTTGCAGGCCGGAAAGCTGCCCCATTGCCATTGCCCGAACGATCATGGTAATGGTTTGGTTGCCGGAGTTGCCGCCGATACCGGCCACAATCGGCATTAACGCGGCAAGGGCAACGATTTTTTCGATGCTGCCTTCAAACGCGCCGATCACGCGGCTGGCGATAAATGCGGTGCAGAGGTTGATGGCCAACCACATCCAGCGGTTTTTCACCGAATCCAGAATCGGCGCAAACAAGTCTTCTTCCTCTTGCAAACCGGCCATGTTCAACATATCGGCTTCGGTTTCTTCGCGGATTACGTCCACCATTTCATCGATGGTAATGCGGCCGATCAGCTTTTTGTTGCCGTCCACAACGGGGGCGGTTACCAAGTCGTAACGCTCAAACGCCTGAGCCGCTTCTTCCACGTTGTCTTCCGGGCGGAAGCGCACCACGTCGGTGGCCATCACATTTTCCACCAACTCTTCGGGGTCGGCCACCAGCAGTTTGCGGATGGGCAGCACACCTTGCAATACGTCGTCGTGGTCAACCACGAAAATTTTATCGGTGTGGTCGGGCAGGCTTTCAAAACGGCGCAGATAACGCAACACCACTTCGCAAGCAACATCGGCACGGATGCTTACCAGCTCGAAGTCCATAATCGCGCCGACTTGGTCGTCTTCATACGACATTGCCGCCTGAACTTGCGCACGCTCTTCGGCATCACGGGTTTGCAGGGCTTCATACACCACTTGGTGCGGCAGGTCGCCGGCCAGCTCGGCCAACTCGTCTGCATCCAAATCGTCTACCGCCGCCAGCAGCTCCTCGTTATCCATCGACTCGATCAGCGTTTCGCGAACGGCATCGGATACCTCCAGCAAAACTTCGCCGTCTTCCTCGGGCGCGGCCAAATGCCATACCAGCGTACGTTCTTTGGGCGGCAACGATTCCAGTACATTGGCCACGTCTGCCGGATGCAGATCATGCAATACGTTGATTAATTCGGCCAGTTTGGTGTTGAGTTCAACATCTTCGATAACCCCGCCTTCTTCGATTTGCGAAGAAAAAGGCAGCAAGGCTTCGGAAAGCTCGTGAATGCGCTCGATATCGAGCGGCAAACGCTCTAATTCGGTTTGAGTCGGTGTTTCTTGCTCGATGCTCATAAATACTCCGCCCGCCTGTATTGCGGGAGCAGCATTCAGGCAGGGTGATTAAATGATAGGGTTGTGCGACGTTAATAATGAACTGGGAAGGTCCATAGCATGCGCCTGCTTTGTGCAGGTCTTGAGTTGGAAACGGCGCATATTCTACACCGATTCAGCGTGCTTTACCAATGCTTACACAAACAGGCCGGGGCCTTTGCAAAACCGCCATTTGCGGCGCATTTCTGCGTTGTGCACCGTTTGCTCTGAACCGCATCCGCATTCGGAGATTTGGTAAAGGACTCAGGCCGTCTGAAAGCAGGCTTGGCATGTTTTGCCAAAACTTGCTTATCTGTTTCAGATATAAGCTTTCAGACGGCCTCACATCAAAAACACTTCATTAAACGGATCAGCGATTAGGCAGCCCCGGCAATCACAATGTATAATCAACTAACTGAATATATTAGATAAAGCACTATGAAACCCAAACTGATTATCTTCGACTGGGACGGCACTTTGGCCGACACTACCGGCCCGATCATCAACACTTTCCAACAAACCTTTTTAGACTGCGGTCTTACCGCTCCCGAAGCCGATACGATACGGGCTTTAATCGGCTATAACCTCGTTACCATCATTCACAGACTTGTTCCCGATGTCGACCTGCATCTGAAAGAACAGCTTGCCGAAACCTATGCGCACCATTATCTGAATCCCAATAATCACAACATGCGCCTCTTCGATTCCGCACTGCCGTGCCTGAACAACTTAAATGAGCAGGGTTATTGGCTGGCCGTGGCTACCGGCAAGGGGCGCAGCGGGCTGGATAAAGCCATCGCCCAAACCGACACCGCTGATTTTTGGTTGGCTACGGCCTGCGCCGGAGAACAACCCTCAAAACCTGCGCCCGATATGGTTTTCACGCTGTGCGACGAATTGGGGTTAAACCCTGCCGACGCTCTTGTTGTCGGCGATACGACTTATGATTTGGAGATGGCTGCGAATGCGGGTGCGCGGGCAGTAGCGGTTGCCACCGGTGCACATTCGCAAGAGCAGTTGGCAGCATTTCCCTGTTTGACCGTTTTAAAAGATTTATCCGAACTTCCCGGTTTCATACGCAACATGTCAAACACATAACACACTCTTCTGCCTAATGTTTTTGGTTTTCAGCTGTTCATTAGCCATGCAAGCACTTAACATTTAATTCTATTAAATCAAAGTTACATGGTTTTAAACGCCAACATAATCTTTTTTTCAATCAAAACCGAGCTTTATTTCTATTTTTTCTTATACGAAGCTTGCACTTTCAACCAATATCAATTACATTCTGTTACACCAAGTGATGTTAATCACAAGCCAAGTAAGCAAAGGCAAAATAAATAGAGAGAGAATTAAGTAGTTGTCAACATTAGCAAAACAGGCTGCCAATAAGGGCAGCCTGTTTTATGTATAGCTCGGGCGGTTAGATATTTTCACCTAACTCAAATTCGTGATAATTTCTATAATAATATTCAAAACAGCAAATTCAATCTTAAATTAACTGCTGCTTACTACACTTTACTACACAAATGCCCGTTTTCCGATTTCATAGCCAATCAACTTAGTTAAGACAGAAAGCCGGAGCAACCCCGTAGTAAAAATAAGTTGATTGTCTATATTGCATAAGGGCGCAGGCTTAGCGGTTCAGTATGATTTGCAGCACAAATTTGCTTCCTACATAAGCCAGCATCAGGCTTAAGAAGCCGATGATGGTCCATACCGCCGCCTTCTTGCCCCGCCATGCAGTCATGCCGTGTTTCAACAGCAAGCCGCCGTAAATCAGCCAAGATACTATTCCGAATATGGTTTTATGGCTGAAATGAACCGGCTGTCCGAACACATCTTCAGTAAAGAACGTGCCGCTGACAACCGAATAAGTGAGCAGCAGAAAACCCGCCCACATTCCTTGAAACATCAGCTTTTCCAAACTGAGCAACGGCGGCAGAAACGATACCAGCGGCGAAAATCTTTTTTTATGCAGATCGTGGTTGAGCAGCAAAATCAACACTGCCAGCAAGGTTACGATACCGAACAGGCCGTAGGCCAACAACGATGTGCCGATATGAAGCATAAACGGCCAATCACTGATTTGATAAGCCGACATATTGCCCGGAAACAATACGCCTAACAGCAACGACAATACCACGCACGGATACAGTAACAGTTGCAGGCCGCGCAAACAGTGAAAAAAGCTGCCCGTCCAATACATCGTCAACATCAGCCACACAATCAGACTGACCGCATAACCAAACCCCATTACCACTATGCGGTCTTGCACCACGGGCAAAAACAACACGATACCGTGTACCAACAACGCGGGGGCGAGTATGGCTAATTCGGTTTTAATCGGATAGGGCTTATCGTTGCGGGTTTTGTGGTGGAACCATACAAAGCCCGCCAACGCCGCATATACCAGTATTAAACAGACCAACACAATCGGCATGACAAACTTTCTCTTGCGTGCATATTCAGCGGCGCACGCCTAGTGTAAAATAAAATAATTTTATCAAATAACGCCCGATTCGGGCAGCTATTCTCATTATCAATGAATGTTCAAGGACAAGTATGTTAGACAACCTAACCAGCCGCTTTAGTAACGTGTTGAAAAACATCCGCGGCCAGGCCAAACTGACTGAAGACAATATCAAAGAAGCCTTGCGCGAAGTGCGTTTGGCTTTGTTGGAAGCCGATGTGGCGCTGCCTGTGGTTAAAGAATTCATCAACAGCGTGAAAGAAAAAGCACTCGGGCAGGAAATTACCGGCAGCCTGACGCCCGACCAAGCCTTTATCGGTGTCGTTAACGAAGCTCTGATCGAACTGATGGGCAAAGAAAACAGCACCTTAAATCTTGCCGCTGCGCCCCCCGCAGTAGTGCTGATGGCCGGTTTGCAGGGTGCGGGTAAAACCACCACCGTGGGCAAGTTGGCGCGCCTGCTTAAAAACGACCATAAAAAGAAAATCTTGGTGGTTTCTGCCGACGTTTACCGCCCTGCGGCAATCGAACAGCTGAAATTACTGGCCGAGCAAGTAGGCGTGGATTTCTTCCCTTCCGATGCCGGACAACAGCCCGTAGATATTGCCAAAGCCGCTGTCAGCCATGCCAAACGCCATTTCTACGATGTGCTGATGGTCGATACTGCCGGCCGCTTGGCGATTGACGAAGAGATGATGAACGAGATTAAGGCATTGCATGCTGCCGTGAATCCCGTAGAAACGCTGTTTGTGATTGACGCCATGCTCGGTCAGGATGCCGTGAATACCGCACAAGCCTTCAACGAAGCCTTGCCTCTCACCGGCGTGATTCTCACCAAAATGGACGGCGACTCGCGCGGCGGTGCGGCATTGTCCGTGCGTCAAGTTACCGGTAAACCGATTAAATTTATCGGCGTCGGCGAAAAAATCAACGGCCTCGAGCCTTTCTATCCCGACCGTATCGCCAGCCGCATTTTGGGCATGGGCGACGTATTGAGCCTGATTGAAGACGTTCAAAAAGGTATAGACGAAGAAGCCGCCGCCAAAATGGCGAAAAAGCTCCACAAAGGCAAAGGCTTCGACCTCAACGACTTTAAAGAGCAAATCCAACAAATGCGCAACATGGGCGGTTTGGAAAGCCTGATGTCTAAAATGCCTGGTGAGCTTGGCCAGCTTTCCAAACAAATTCCCGAAGGCACGGCGGAAAAAGCGATGGGGCATGTGGAAGCCATCATTAATTCGATGACGCCGAAAGAACGCGCCAACCCTGCGTTGATTAAAGCCAGCCGCAAACGCCGTATTGCCGAAGGTTCCGGCACATCTGTTCAGGAAGTGAACAAAATGCTCAAGCAGTTTGAGCAATCGCAACAGATGATGAAGATGTTCAGCGGCAAAGGCATGGCCAAGCTGATGCGTATGGCCAAAGGTATGAAGGGGATGAAAGGTATGTTCCCGGGTATGTAAGTGTTTCCGTTGTGATGGGGCAGGCCGTCTGAAAAAATGGGACTGCACTTCTTAAGTCGGGTTGGATTAGATGTCCGACTTAAGAAGTGCAGTCCCATTTTTTCAGACGGCCTTCCCAGATGAAGGCCCGGTATGTAAGCCTTTATAGTCAATCAACTTAGTTTTACTACGGCGTTGCTGCTCCTTGCCGTACTAACTGTACTGTTTGCGGCTTGCCGCCTTGTATCAAGGTTAAGTTGATTGACTGTATCAATACACGGAAAAGTTTAACCTTCACGCAAAATTTTACGGATGGCGGCAAGCTGGCGGCGGCTCACGGCCAAGGGTTTTTCAATATCCAAAACCCGCGCACCCCAAGTGGCGTTTGTGTCGTCTTCCTCGCCGTTATCCAAACGGATCAGGCAATCTAGGGTGTGGCGGAAAACCAAAGCATTGCGGTGGATACGGATGATTTTATCGCCCAGCAATTCTTCCCAATAAACCAGTGTTTTGGGCAACTCGTAGCTTTGACCGTCGCCCGTAAACAGAAATACGGTTTTATGCTCGGCCATCAGATAGCGCACTTGCTGCCACGGAATTTCGACCATTCTGTTGCGGTTGAACACTTTGAAATGGGTAAAATCATCGGCTTTTTCGCGATGTTTTTCATTCAAACGCTCCAAAGCAGCCTGAAGGCGCGACACTTTGATGGGTTTGAGCAGATAATCTGCCGCCGCCAGTTCGAAAGCCCTTAACGCGTGTTCTTCGTAGGCAGTGGTAAAAATCACTTCGGGTTGTTTTTTCGCTACGCGTTTGATGCGCTCGACCAGTTCGAGGCCGGTAATTTCAGGCAGGCCGATGTCGGCAAATACAATATCCGCCTCGTGGATGCTCAGCCAATCCAAAGCGGGTTGTGCATGATGGAAAATTTTCAGCAACACTACATTGCACTCTTCCAGCAATACCCGTAAACGCTCTGCAGCCAACACTTCATCTTCAACAATAATCGCACTCAGCATATTCTGTCAGTCTTATTGGTTTTATCATGTAAATGTTCAAAAATGAACGACCAAGAAATTACCACGAGTGGCAATATTATCAAACTGTTAGGGAGATGAGAAAAATCTGTAATGTATATGTATCGTATCCCCATCGATAGCATATATCAACATTCATTTTAGCTTTGCTATGGTTTTGGCATGGTTTTTAAAATGACAAGAAATTAAAATGATTAATCAAGATATTGTGATTATATTAAAATCTAAATCGAATTCAAACAAACGCCAAGACAAAAGTTCACAAAAATAAATAAAACTTTTAATTATTGTACCATTGTTTACAGTTTTATTTGTGAAACAATGCGCGAAAATGCAGACGGTTCGCGGCGGGTACTTAAATGCAATATGGTGGTAATGCCCGTATTATGGTGCTTTAGAGCATATCCAACCCTGAATCGGGTGTGTGCAAAAAACAGTTATGCCCCTTAAAAATTCTGCTGATTTATCAACAATGGCGGAATGGGATAATGTAAATAATCTGTTGCGAAACTGCAATGAAAATATGGCTGCGGGGCTGATGCGGGTGTGGGCGTGTGGTAAACCGTGCATCTTTTGAGTTGTATTTGATTTATTTAATATAAATATAATGTTAGATGAGACGGAAGTGATTTCGGATTCGAATGATTTGCTGACATGCTGCAGGCAGCGTTAGAAATGGGTCTGGCTTTTGAAAAATCTTGATCCGCAGCTTAAGTTGAAAGAAATGTTCAGACGGCATCTGAAAATGGTTTTTGGATGTTGAACTTGTGTGTATATGATTTATTTTTTATTCGGAATTTATGAAGCATAACAAACACCATAATCAAATCCGTATCATCGGCGGCGTTCACCGCGGGCGGAAACTGCATTTTGCTGATGCCGACGGCTTGCGCCCCACGCCCGACAGTGTGCGCGAGCGTTTGTTTAACTGGCTGGGGCAGGACATGACCGGACAAGCCGTGTTGGATTTGTTTGGCGGCAGCGGGGCGTTGGGTATGGAGGCTGCATCACGCCATGCGCGCAAGGTGGTTGTGGTGGAAAACAACCGCAACACGTTGCTGAATATTCAAAACAATATGCGCGAGTTGGGAATCAGCCGAATGGAAACCGTGCTTTCAGACGGCCTTTCTTATTTGAAACACGGTCATGAGCGTTTTGATACGGTGTTTTTGGATCCGCCGTTTAACTGGCAAAAATGGCCGGAATTGTTTGATTTGCTGGCAGGCCGTCTGAATGAGGGGGCGATGGTTTACATAGAGGCCGGCAGCTTGCCCGAAATACCGGCATGGCTGACGGTTTACCGCGAAGGTAAAGCGGGGATGAGTAAGTTTGTTTTGCTGGCATACGAAGCCGAAAGCGGAGAGGGTGGTTCTGCTTCGTAAGCAGAAGATTGTGCGCGGAAGCCGCATGCTGTTTGTGTTGGAAGGGTTATGGTTGGTGTTCAGACGGCCTCATGGTCAGGCCAATACGACATATCTGCCTTCAAAACGTGCGACTTCGGTGTTTTCGCTAAACAGTATGCAGCTTACGGTAATTTTGCCTTTGCCCCGCTCGGCCAGCATCCGGCTGCAATGTTCCCACGCTTCCGTTCCGGTTTTTTCGCATACTGCGTTTAAATCTCCGCGGGCGGGTTGGGTGTAACGGATATGGCTTTCTTGAATCACGATTTTGCCGCGGTATTCGGGATAGTTCAGGTGCACCAGCGACCAACCGCACAGCGTGGCCAGCATCGAGATACTGCCGCCGAATACGGTTTGATGGTGGTTGCGGTTAAGGGAGATGGGCGCAGACAACACTACCCGTTGCGGCGAGCTTTCGCTTACGTTGAGTGACAAAGCGGCGGATGCGGGGATGTTGCGGTGGAGGAATGATTGCAGTTCGGCGGCGTTCATTGTTGGTTGTATGGGATATGTTCGCCGGGCATTATAACGTTAAGATGCTTGTTGCCTCGTGTTAAAAATGAGGTTAATTGATTATATTGGCCGGAACCGTGTTATTCGCGGGAAAGTCAGGTAAGGAAGTGGCAAGGGTTGGTAATATTTTGGAAGGTAATGATAATCAAGGAAATATAAAGGAACAAAACGCAAATGCTGCCATCTGACAGCTTACCTGCGCATATAAAAAAAGGTGTGCAGGAAGCTCTTAAATATACACAGGAGACAGTATATGAAAAACGTATTCAAATTGATTGCTTTCCCTTTGGCAGCTTTGGCTTTCAGCTCCGTAGCCCATGCGGCAGACCGTGAATGTAGCGGCAACTTGGGCAAAGTTTCGGTAAGTGACAATGTGATCGTGAAAAAAGGGCAGGCGTGCAAACTCGACGGCACTAAAGTCGGCGGTGATGTCAAAATCGAAGAAGGCGGCAAGCTCTCTGCTTCGGGCATTCATATCGACGGCAATATTCAGGCCGACAAAGCTGCCGAAGTCGCTGTTGCGAAAAGCCGTGTAAACGGCAGCATTCAATTGAAAGAAGCTGCGGGCGCGGTATCGGTAAGCGATACGCGTGTGGGCGGCGACATCCAATTGTTTGACAACAAAGCAGGTGTGTCTGTGCAGGCGAATATGGTAGAAGGTAACCTGCAATGTAAAAACAATATGGGCAATGTTACCGGCGGTGCCAACAAAGTGAAGGGAAACAAAGAAGACCAGTGCGCCCGCTTGTAGGCCGAACGCAATATGTAAGCCAAAAGATACCGGCAGCCGCTTATGGCGGTTGAGTATCTGAATGATTGGATTATTTAAGAAAGAAACAGGCAGAACGATACCGACAGTATTCTGCCTGTTTTTATTTTTCGCATGCTCCGGTTATTTACGGATTCGGATATTCATGTTTTAATCCGCACATCGAAACAGGGGTGCTGTGCTTTGATATTCAGGGCGCGGCTGAGAGTTACCCTTTATACCCGAACAAGATAATACTTGCGTGGGGAGTTTTCAGCGTAACCGATTTTTTTCAGACGGCCTCAAACTTTATCGGCAGGCCGTCTGAAAAGCAGATACCGCGCTCCTGTTTCTCTTTTTGCGAACGAGAAAACAGGAGCGTTTTTTATGGTATTGAAAACCACAGGCCGAGAGGCCGCCCAGCTTGACGAGTTGAGCCAAGACATCGGCATCCGCTTCAAATACCCGAATTCCACCAAAGTTTATCTGCAAGGCAGTCGTGCCGACATCCGCGTGCCGCTGCGCGAAATCGCCCAAGACGACACCGTTACCGACAAAGGCCGCGAACCGAACCCGCCGATTCCGGTGTACGACACCAGCGGCGTGTATGGCGATCCTTCCGCCCATATCGACCTCAAACAAGGGCTGCCGCATATCCGCAGCGCGTGGATAGAAGAGCGCGGCGATACCGAACGCTTGGCCGGTTTGTCGAGCGAATACGGCCTTGAACGCGCCCACGATCCGAAAACCGCCCACCTGCGTTTCAACCAAATCACCCGGCCTCTGCGCGCCAAAGCGGGTAAAAACGTGACCCAAATGCACTATGCGCGGCAAGGCATCATCACGCCGGAGATGGAGTTTGTCGCCCTGCGCGAGCGCATGAAAATGGAAGAAATCTGGCGCGACCCGCGTTACGCCAAAATCATCAAGCAGCACGCGGGCGAATCGTTCGGCGCAAACCTGCCCACCCATCCCGACCAAATCACGCCCGAGTTTGTGCGCAGCGAAATCGCCGCCGGCCGCGCGATTATTCCCGCCAACATCAACCACCCCGAGTTGGAACCGATGATTATCGGCCGCAATTTCCGCGTGAAAATCAACGGCAACTTGGGCAATTCCGCCGTTACTTCCTCGCTTACCGAAGAAGTGGAAAAAATGGTGTGGTCGCTGCGCTGGGGTGCCGACACGATTATGGATTTGTCCACCGGCGCGCACATTCACGAAACGCGCGAATGGATTATCCGCAACGCGCCTGTGCCCATCGGTACCGTGCCGATTTATCAGGCTTTGGAAAAAACCGGCGGCATTGCCGAAGATTTAACGTGGGCATTGTTTCGCGACACCTTAATCGAACAGGCCGAGCAAGGCGTGGATTATTTCACCATCCATGCGGGTGTGCTGCTGCGTTATGTGCCGCTGACTGCCGACCGCATCACCGGCATCGTGTCGCGCGGCGGTTCGATTATGGCGAAATGGTGTTTGGCGCATCATCAGGAAAACTTCCTCTACACCCATTTCGACGAAATCTGCGAAATCATGAAGGCTTATGATGTGTCGTTCAGCCTCGGCGACGGCCTGCGCCCCGGCTGCGTGGCCGATTCCAACGATGCCGCGCAGTTCGGCGAATTGCACACGCTGGGCGAACTGACCGCCAAAGCATGGAAGCACGACGTGCAAGTGATGATTGAAGGCCCAGGCCATGTGCCGCTGCAACGCGTGAAACAAAACATGACCGAAGAGCTGCAACACTGCTTTGAAGCGCCATTCTACACGCTCGGCCCGTTGGTAACCGATATCGCCCCCGGCTACGACCACATCACTTCCGGCATCGGCGCGGCCAATATCGGCTGGTACGGCACGGCCATGTTGTGTTATGTCACCCCGAAAGAACATTTGGGCCTGCCCGACAAAGAAGACGTGCGCACCGGCATCATTACCTACAAACTGGCTGCCCACGCCGCCGACTTGGCCAAAGGCTGGCCGGGCGCACAGTTGCGCGACAACGCCTTATCGAAAGCCCGCTTTGAATTCCGCTGGCGCGACCAGTTCCGCCTCGGCCTCGACCCCGAACGCGCCGAAAGCTATCACGACCAAACCCTGCCGGCCGAAGGCGCGAAAATCGCCCACTTCTGCTCGATGTGCGGCCCCAAATTCTGCTCGATGAAAATCACGCAGGAAGTGCGCGACTACGCCGCGGCGCAAAAAGGCATGGAAGAAAAAGCGGTTGAGTTTATGAAGAAAGGTGCTGAGATTTACAGTTGATGCGCTTTGAGGCCGTCTGAAAACGCAGATGTTTTTTCAGACGGCCTTTTATGTATGGTTTCACAGATCTTATCATTTCGGCTTGAGAAACCGTCTGAAAAACCATGCCGATGTAAGTGAATGAAATAAATAATAAAAACCGCCTGCCGTGAGTGGGCGGCCGGAAAGGAATCCATGATGAAAACCTACCAAGCGGCGGTGCTGGGCGGCGGGTTGCTGGGGCGGCTGACTGCGTGGCGGTTGGCCGAATCGGGCGTGCGCACCGTGCTTTATGATGCCGCCTCGCCGCAAGGGGAGGGCAGTGCGGCGTATGTGGCGGCGGCCATGCTTGCGCCTGCGGCCGAATCGATAGAAGCCGAGCCTTCGGTAACGGCTTTGGGGCGGCAAAGTTTAGCGTTGTGGCGCGATTACGTCGGAAGATGGTCGAGCAAGGTGTTTTTCCAGCAAAACGGCAGTTTGATTGTGTGGCACCCGCAAGATGCTGCATTGAGTACGCGTTTTTTGCAGCACCTTCAGCTGGCACACGGCGGCACGCAACCTGCGCAGCGGTGGCAGCCGGAGGATATTGCTCGTGCCGAACCGCAGTTGGCCGGGCGCTTCCGGCAGGCTTTGTTTCTCGATGGCGAAGGGCAGCTTGATAACCGCCAAGTGTTGGCGGCATTGGCTGAAGCGTTGGTACAGGCCGGAGCGGTGTGCCATTGGAACACGCCCGCCGAACCGCACACCCTGCATGATGAAGCGGAATGGGTCATCGATTGCCGCGGCGTCGGTGCCAAGCAGGCTTGGAACGGCGTAGACGGCAGCCGTTTGCGCGGCGTGCGCGGCGAAGTGGCGCGGGTTTATGCACCCGAAGTCAGCCTCAACCGCCCTGTGCGCCTGCTGCACCCGCGTTATCCGCTGTATGTGTGCCCGAAAGAAAACGGCCTGTTTGTGGTCGGCGCCACCCAAATCGACAGCGAAGACGCCAGCCCGATGTCGGTACGCAGCAGCTTGGAATTGTTTTCTGCGCTGTATGCGGTTCATCCCGCTTTCGGCGAAGCGCGGATACTCGAAAACGCCGTCGGTTTGCGCCCGACCCTTCCGCACGGCAGGCCGGAAATCCGCTGCGATGCAGGCAAACGCCTGCTGGAAGCGAACGGTTTGTTTCGGCACGGTTTTATGATTTCCCCCGCCGTAGCCGAATCGGTGGTTGAGTACGTTAAGGCTTTGCTGGGCGGCTCACACTTGCCGCAAAACAGCCGTGTGCCGCTTATCCACGCTGAAACAGCCGCTTCGGAACATCAAAACAAAGCATCTGATCAGAAAGTCTTTACCCATGCCGAACATTAAAATCAACGGAGCAAACCACAGTTTCGAAGGCCGCACCGTGGCCGATTGGCTCGCGCAGCACCCGCCGCAGCCGCCTTTTGCCGTTTCCGTCAACAAAACTTTCGTGCCGAAACAGCGTTACGGCGAAACCGAGCTGTGCAACGGCGATGAATTGGACATCGTGCGCCCCGTGGTGGGCGGCTGAACCGTCACCGAGACCGTTGCCCCCATCTGCGGCACATTTTTGCGTTATGCGCTGCCTGCTCGTTTGCCTATCTATATTCAGGCCGTCTGAAAACAACAGCGCGGCCATCTCTTAAGTATTTGAGGAACATCCATGCTCACGCTTTACGGACATTCTTTCCTTTCCCGCCTGCTGTTGGGTACGGCGGCTTATCCTTCTTTAGATATCATGCGTCAGGCCGTGGCGGCTGCCGAGCCGGCCATGATTACCGTTGCCCTGCGCCGCCATAATCCCGCTTCCGACAGCGGCGGCGAATTGTGGGCGCTGCTGCAAGAAGCCGGTATTCCGCTGCTGCCGAACACGGCCGGCTGTTTGAGCGTGCAGGAAGCCGTAACTACCGCACAAATGGCGCGCGAACTCTTTGATACCGATTGGATCAAACTCGAATTGATCGGCCACGACGACACCTTGCAGCCCGATGTATTTCAGTTGGTGGAAGCGGCAGACATCCTTATCCGCGACGGTTTTAAAGTGCTGCCGTACTGCACCGAAGATTTGATTGCCTGCCGCCGTTTGCTCGACGCGGGCTGCCAAGCGTTGATGCCGTGGGCGGCGCCAATCGGCACGGGCTTGGGTGCGGTTAACGGCTATGCCTTGCGCCTGCTGCGCGACCGGCTGCCCGACATACCGCTGATTATCGACGCCGGTTTGGGCTTGCCTTCGCATGCGGCGCAGGTGATGGAGTGGGGATTCGACGGCGTGTTGCTGAACAGCGCGGTTTCGCGCAGCGGCAATCCCGTTCAGATGGCCAAAGCATTCGCACAGGCCACCGAAGCAGGCCGCAACGCCTATGAAGCCGTGCCGATGCCGCCTTCGGAGCATACCCGCGCCAGCACGCCCACGGTCGGCCAGCCCTTTTGGCACAGCGACAACTATAACCAACCAACTTAACTTTTACTGCGGCGTGCTGCCTAGTGTTAAAGATGAATTTGACTATGCCGTTGCCGCCCAAAACCTTTACAATGCCTTCATCTCATTACACAGCGTTTCAGACGGCCTATGACTGTGCAACCCATTACGCTTATCTGGTTCCGCCGCGACCTGCGTCTGTTTGACAATACCGCCCTGCAAACCGCCGTCCGCCGCGGTCTGCTTGTTGTCGGCGTATATGTTTTCGACAACCGCACCGATACCCCCGAGCAGCGCAACCACCGCCGCCTGAGTTTTCTATACGACAGCGTGGCTGCTTTTCAGACGGCCTTACAAGCCAAAAACGTGCCGCTTTATGTGCTGCACGGGCAGGCGGAAATCGAGATTCCCAAGCTGGCTCAAGAGCTTCATGCCGCTGCCGTCGTTTGTGCCGATGAAGACGAACCGCAGGCTTCCGCTCGCGACAACCGCATTTGGCATGCACTTGATTCGGCAGGGCGGGAAATGGTGCGGGTAGACGACCAAGTCGTGCTGCCCAAAGCCAGTGTGATGACGCACAACGGCAGGCCGTACACTGTTTTCACCCCCTATAAAAACGCTTGGCTGCAAACCTATTCCCGCCTGTTCGCGCAATGGCAGCCGGCAGACGACTGGCCCGCATTGGCGGCATTGCAGGCCGATCTACCCGACACCCTGCGCCGCCCCCCCGTTTTACCGTCTCCCGAAACGCTTGGCTTTATCCATCAGCCGACGATGTTTGCCGGCGGAGAAGAGGCTGCACAAAAACAGCTCGGCCGTTTCCTCGAACATATCAACACTTATCATCTCGCCCGCGATTTTCCCGCACAAAAAGGCACGAGCCGGCTGTCTCCGTATCTCAGCCACGGCATGCTGTCGCCGCGCCATTTGGTTTTCTTGGCCAAACAGGCCGATAACGAAGGTGCAGGCGTTTGGCTGAGCGAGCTGATATGGCGCGAATTTTTCAAGCAGGTGCTGTTCCATCATCCCCATGCGGCAGAAGAAAGTTTCCGGCAGGAATACCGTTCTATCGTTTGGGAGAACAACCAAGAATGGTTCGAACGGTGGAAAACAGGGCAAACCGGCTACCCCATTGTCGATGCCGCCATGCGCCAGCTTAAAAGCAGCGGCTGGATGCACAACCGATTGCGCATGATTACCGCCAGTTTTTTGGTTAAAGATTTATTGATCGACTGGCGGTGGGGGGAAGCATGGTTCGCCGAGCAACTCATCGACTACGACTTGGCTGCGAATAACGGCGGCTGGCAGTGGTCTGCCGGCACAGGCTGCGATGCCCAGCCGTATTTCCGAATTTTCAACCCGATCTTGCAATCACAGAAATTCGATCCCGACGGGCAGTTTATCCGCCGTTATGTGCCGGAGCTGGCACATTTGGGCAAAGACGTCGTTCATGCGCCGTGGTTGGCGCGCGAAAGCATAGATACGCACGGCTACCCCGAACCCATGGTCAATCACGCCGAACAGCGTGAAAAAGCGTTGGCGTTGTTTAAGCGCGAAAATCAACCGTAACTGCCGGTAAAAGCACATCAGGCCGTCTGAAACAATCATTTCAGACGGCCTGATGTTTATGATTGGCTGCTTTTTTAGGTTTAAGTGGATTAACTATATTATGTGCGGCCGTTTCACATAAGCCCATAAGTGCCGGCTTAAAGTTTAGGTAAAATGATTGCTTTCCGCGTAATTGAGATAGAGAGAAGAAAGGATAAGGTATGGCTGCCCACTACCTGCTCACACCCCGCCCTTATCGAACACTGTCGGCAC
The DNA here is from genome assembly GCF_001308005.1 of Neisseria sp. 74A18. Classification (NCBI taxonomy): domain Bacteria; kingdom Pseudomonadati; phylum Pseudomonadota; class Betaproteobacteria; order Neisseriales; family Neisseriaceae; genus Neisseria; species Neisseria sp. 74A18. Next base: position 3,102 of record NZ_LGZA01000034.1, on the reverse strand, counting down.
TTACCGCACTTGTCGGCACCTTATTGTTGTGGCGTTATGCTGCTTCTGCACAAAGTATCGCCGCTTTTGCCGCAGTGTTGCTGCTGTTTGCCGGTGCGTTGATTGCCATTGCCGCCGTAATATTAGCCCTTCGGCAGCGAGAGAGCGGTACAGCCATCCAATGCCTGTTATTGATGTTGTGGCAAGTCGGTTTTCCGCTGGTGTGGATGGCTAAAGTAGGGCAGCAGGCCGTCTGAAAATGCGGTTGAAAAATCGGCACTTCCAACAATGTTGCATTTAAGAGTGAAAAAATATCCCATAAAGTGCAAAAGATTGTTATAGAATTGAGTCTCTACACTAGATGGTTGGCGGCCCGCTGTTTGGCGGCCGCAGTAAAAATACCACCCGAACGGCTGTTTCAGACGGCCTTTTTTCCGATTTCTACCAACAATATATCCTATTAAGATTATGAAATACTCACTTCACCGCTTTTCTTTGGCAATCTGCGCAGCACTGGCTGCTTATGGCGCACAAGCTTCCGGTTATCATTTCGGTACACAGTCGGTATCTGCACAAAGCACCGCAAACGCTTCGGCAGCCGAAGCCGCCGATGCTTCCACCCTGTTTTACAACCCCGCAGGTTTGACGAAACTCGACAGCCATGAAATTTCAGCATCGTTGAACGTGGTTGCACCAAACGTCAAATACAGCGAAGGCCAAGCCGTTTATAACAAAGGCACAAAAGTAGCCGCAGGCAGCACCGGCGGAAAAATCACGCCCGATGTCGTTATCGCACCGCATGTATACGGTGCTTATAAAATTAACGACAACCTTACGGCAGGCTTGGGCGTTTATGTGCCTTTCGGTTCTGAAACCGAATACGACAAAAATTCCGTTTTGCGTTACAACTTGAATAAAACCGAATTGACCAGCATCGCCGTCGAGCCGGTTTTAGCCGTGAAAGTGAACGATCAGCATTCGGTCGCCGTAGGTGCTGTTGCCCAATACAGCACCGCCGGATTGCGTAAATATGCCGACTGGGCCGCTTCCAGCCGCCCCAGAGTTGATACAGAAGGTGCGGGTATCCTAGACGGCTATGCCGAAGTGAAAGGTAAAGATTGGGGAGTGGGCTACCATCTTGCGTGGCTGTGGGATATCAATGACCGCGCCCGTGTCGGCGTAAATTATCGTTCGCATGTCAAGCACAACCTGAAAGGTGTGGCAGATTGGACGCCTTCCGGAGGGTTGGCCAAAGCGGCATACACCACCAACATCGGAAAAACCATTCAAAACGGCGGCATCGGCTTCGTGCCGCATGAAAAAGCCAGCTTGAAAGTAACCACCCCCGAATCACTTTCCGTGCACGGCATGTACCAAGCCTCGCCCCGTTGGGATATATTCGGCGACGTAACTTGGACGCGCCATTCCCGCTTTAACCGCGCCGAGCTTAAATTTGAAAATAAAAAAGTTACGGCCAGCGGCAAACAATCAAATGAAACCGTTATCACGCCGAATTGGCGCAACACCTATAAAGTGGCTCTCGGAGCGGCTTATAAAGTCAGCGACCCCTTACAGTTGCGTTTCGGTATGGCTTACGACCAATCTCCCGTCCGCAAAGACGAAGAACGCTTGGTAACTATGCCCGACAACAACAGGATTTGGTATTCGGTCGGTATGAAATACGATTTGGGCAAACAGCATACCATCAATGCCGCTTATAGCTATGTGCACATCCAAAAAGCCCGGGCCGTTACTCAGGCTAAACAGTCGAATGCAGAAATTACCACAGTCGACAGTAATGTTTCTTCGTCTGCACGTTATAAAAGCCACGGCAATATTTTAGGATTGCAATACACCTACAAATTCTAATCAGGCTAATATCCGATAGCGTAAAAAGTATGCCTTTATAATGCAATAAGGCCGTCTGAAAACAATTCAGACGGCCTTATTGCATCAGTTTTTACATCTCAGTAAGTGCATGGCTGTAAAAAAGTTTATGCTATAATCCGCCTTCGGTTTTGAAATAACTATTTATAAAGGAAAAGAAAATGTCGCTCTTTATTACAGACGAGTGCATTAATTGTGACGTTTGCGAGCCGGAGTGCCCCAACGATGCCATTTCGCAAGGCGACGAGATTTACGAAATCAATCCCAGCCTGTGCACCCAATGCGTAGGCCATTATGACGAACCGCAGTGCCAGCAAGTATGTCCGGTAGACTGTATATTGATTGATGAAGAAAATCCCGAAACGCAAGAAGAATTGCAGGCAAAATACGAACGCATTATTGCAGAAAAATAGTCGGCGCACAAAAATCAGCCAAAAATCGACAAAATAAAACGATTTAAAATTAATACGCTAACCATGCTATTTAAAAAAAACAAAAAACACTCTTGACGAAAAAAAAATAACTGTCTAATATTGCGTTTCTCTTTAGGAGGGATTCCCGAGCGGTCAAAGGGGGCAGACTGTAAATCTGTTGCGAAAGCTTCGAAGGTTCGAATCCTTCTCCCTCCACCAAAAATCCAATCAAAATTGGAGCAGAGAAAAATATGTAAGTAAGCGGGTGTAGCTCAATGGTAGAGCAGAAGCCTTCCAAGCTTACGGTGAGGGTTCGATTCCCTTCACCCGCTCCAAAATAATTCAGCCCATGTAGCTCAGGGGTAGAGCACTCCCTTGGTAAGGGAGAGGTCGGCAGTTCAATTCTGCCCATGGGCACCATCACTAAATTTACCCAAACTTAAAGCTTAGGAATAGGAAATTGCCATGGCTAAAGAGAAATTCGAGCGGAGCAAACCGCACGTAAACGTTGGCACCATCGGTCACGTTGACCATGGTAAAACCACTTTGACTGCTGCATTGACCACCATTTTGGCCGAAAAATTTGGCGGTCAGGCTAAAGGCTACGATCAAATCGACAATGCCCCGGAAGAAAAAGCCCGCGGTATTACCATTAATACTTCCCACGTTGAATACGAAACCGAAACCCGCCACTATGCACACGTAGACTGCCCGGGTCACGCCGACTACGTTAAAAACATGATTACCGGTGCCGCTCAAATGGACGGTGCCATCTTGGTATGTTCCGCTGCTGACGGTCCTATGCCCCAAACCCGTGAGCACA
>NZ_LGZA01000033.1:0-29190 GCF_001308005.1 Neisseria sp. 74A18 | reverse complement strand
CCCAATGGCTGTCGCTGCCGAGTAAGACGCTGCTGTCGCTTTCCGTGTCCTTCGCCGTTACTTCGGACGACAAATCGGTATCGGCATCGCGGTAGTTGTAGTCGCCGACGCGGATGGATTCGAGAATCGGGTTGTGTTTCACCTGTAAGGCGAACACCGCTTCTTCACCGACGCTCTCCAACCCACCATGAGGGCGGTAGGGATACAGATGACGGTTGTCGCGAAAATAATGGGCGGCATCGTCGCCGAATACCGCCACCTCGCCATATTGGGCGTTCTGCTCGAAGGCATACCAAATGCCTTCTTCTTCGCACAGCCGGTTGATAAAGGCGAAGTCGCTTTCCTGATACTGGGTCACATACTCGCGCACACCGTATTCGCGGGAAGTGTTAAAGCGGAAATCGACGCCGGAGAAGCCGTGGTGTTTCAGTAATGAAGCAATAATGTCGGGAACGTTTTGGTTTTGAAACAGCCGCGAAGTGCGATGATGCTTCAATGCGGCGATACGGGGTTCCAATACCATGCGGTAACGGGTTTCGTCGGCCGATACCGACAGCTTCTCACACGAAGTGATGATACCGCTCCATTCCTTCAACGCTTGGGGCGCGATCATCCCTTCGATCAATCCCAACGCATCAGAGCTTACCGGTGTTACCGTAAACTTGACCGCCTGATTAATGTATGACGACAGCGGTAAATCAGAATCAACAGAAGTGAGTTCGATGTCGAGGCGGTAGGCTGTGTTTAAGGCTTCGGCGGCGGTGAAGGAGGCGACGGAGAGGGAGGGACTGAAGCGGGAGAAGGTGAGGCGGTAGGATTGGGTTTGGGTCATCGCGAGTGTTCCAAAAGCGGTGTGTCAAAGTATCGGAATTCAAGATATATGCTTTGGCAATATAGCAGAATAGATATTTATTTTCTATTTACATATGACAAAAGGCCGTCTGAAATTTCAGACGGCCGAGACCTTTGCAAAATTCCCCACAATCCCCTAAATTCCCTACCAAGACATTTAGGGGATTTTTCATGAGCACCTTCTTTCAGCAAACCGCACAAGCCATGATTGCCAAACACATCGACCGCTTCCCCCTGTTGAAGTTGGAACAGGTGATTGATTGGCAACCGATCGAGCATTACCTCAACCATCAAAGAACCCGTTACCTTCGAGACCACCGCGGCCGTCCAGCTTATCCCCTGCTGTCCATGTTCAAAGCCGTTTTACTCGGCCAATGGCACAGCCTTTCCGATCCCGAACTCGAACACAGCCTCATTACCCGCATCGATTTCCATCTGTTTTGCCGTTTTGACGAACTGAGCATCCCCGATCACAGCACCTTATGCCGTTACCGCAACTGGCTGGCGCAAGACAACACCTTGGCCGAATTACTGGATCTGATTAACCGCCAACTGACTGACAAGGGTTTAAAAGTAGAGAAAGCATCCGCCGCCATCGTTGACGCCACCATTATTCAGACGGCCGGCGGCAAACAGCGTCAGGCCACAGAAGTGGATGACGAAGGGCGGGTCAACAGCCAAACCACACCGAGTAAAGACAGCGATGCCCGTTGGGTAAAGAAAGACGGCCGCTTCCATCTGGGTTACAAACAACATACCCGTACCGATGCGGAAGGCTATATTGAGAAACTGCACATCACTGCCGCCAATGCCCATGAGTACAAACACCTGCTGCCTTTGTTGGAAGGCCTAGCCAAAGGCACGACTGTCTATGCCGATAAAGGCTACGACAGTATGGAAAACCGGCAACATCTGGAAGAACATCAGTTGCGGGACGGCATCATGTGCAAATCCCACCGCAACCGGCCGCTAACGGAAGCGCAAACCAAACGTAACCGACACTTATCGAAAACCCGTTATGTGGTCGAACAAAGCTTTGGTACGCTGCACCGTAAATTCTGCCATGCCCGGGCAACTTATTTTGGCCTGAGCAAAGTGAGTGCGCAAAGCCATCTGAAGGCGATGTGTTTGAACCTGTTGAAAGCAGCCAACAGGCTACGTGCGCCTGTTGCCATCTGAAAGGCAGCTCAGATACCCGATTATCGGGTATTTGAGAAGAATAAAGGGGATATTTAGAACGGAAAACAGCCGAAATCCTGTGTTTGGGTTTCGGCTGTTGGGTAAAGGGGCTATTTTGCAAAGGTCTCGGCCTTTTGTCATATGTAAATTGCTCGTGCAATGGGTTTCTTATGGAATAAGTTTCTTAATTTTTAGGTTCGATGAGAAAAGAGCATTAAACTAATAAGACGGTAGATATTTTTGATTGTGTAACAAAGGTATTTTAAAAGTTTTGTAAAATTTGAGACCGTCTATCAAACCGTCTAAAAACAAGATAGGCCGCAATTGCTTGCGGCCTATCTTGTTGATTTATTTGGCTCCCCGACCTGGGCTCGAACCAGGGACCTGCGGATTAACAGTCCGTCGCTCTACCGACTGAGCTATCGGGGAAGAAGTCGACATTATAGCTTGGTTTTTATAATCGTCAATATATTTTTAATCTGTTTATATGAAAATAGATTAATAATATGAATTGTAATGAAATTTATTTTGGCTGGATGGAGGCCGTCTGAAAAAAAACTCCCGCCTTATTATCGGCGGGAGCTTTTCTTTCAGGATGTTTTCAGATGACAAACTAACAGCATCGTCCACCATTGCTTCCGCTACGGCGCTTGCTGCAGTAATCCTGAAATTGCAATTTCGTCATCACCGGCGCATTGGGGTTGTGTTTGCGTTGACGGGCAACATAGTTTTCATAGTCGGGTACGCCAACCATCAGGCTGCCGGCCAGGCGGGCTGTTTTCCATGCGCGTTTGATGAATTGCAATAAATTATGACTCATTACTTTGAACCTCGTTACGGTAAACCGCAGGCACTTCTTTGGCGGTAGGCCATGCCACTTTACGCGCTTTCAAGGCAACCCGCAATCCGTATATGGCTACGATAACGACGATGGAAAGGAACAAGATGGTTAAACCGGAGTTAACATAGTCGTTAAATGCGATACGGCTCATTTGCTCTAAGTCTTTAGCCGGAGCCAAAATTTCACCGCGTGCCGCCGCATCATTGAATTTGGCGGCATGTGCCAAGAAGCTGATTCTGGGGTCGCTGTGGAACAGTTTTTGCAAACCGGCATAGCAGGTTACGAATAAAACCAATACCGCAGGAACAAGCGGAACCCATACATAGCGTTCGCGTTTCATTTTCACGAGCACCACGGAACACATAATCAGGGCTACACCGGCCAGCATTTGGTTGGCGATACCGAACAAAGGCCAGAGTGAGTTGATACCGCCCAGCGGATCGGTTACGCCGGTATAAAGGAAGTAGCCCCAGAAAGTAACAGCCAAGAAAGTCGCAAACAGGTTGGCAGGAAGCGAATCGGTGTTGCCGAAAGGTTTGTAGAATACGCTGCCCAAATCTTGGATCATGAAGCGGGCAACGCGGGTACCTGCATCTACGGCGGTCAGAATGAAGAGTGCTTCAAACAAGAGGGCAAAGTGATACCAGAATGCCATCATGGCTTCGCCGGGAATCAGCTGGCTCATGATGTGTGCCATACCTACGGCCAAAGTTGGTGCGCCACCGGCACGCGACAGAATGGTGTTTTCACCTACTTCTTTAGCCGTGTGCAATAAAGTGTCGGCAGTAACGGGGAAGCCCAGTTGGTTAGTAATCACTTGTGCGGCTTGAGCAGCGTCGGTGCCGATAAGGGCAGTGGGGCTGTTCATGGCAAAGTACACGCCGGGATCAAGTGATGCGGCGGCCGCCAAAGCCATAATGGCCACAAAGCTTTCCATCAGCATGCCGCCGTAGCCGATCATGCGTACGTGGGTTTCGTTTTCCACCATTTTCGGCGTGGTACCTGAAGAAATCAGGGCATGGAAGCCTGAAACCGCACCGCAGGCAATGGTGATGAACAAGAAGGGGAACAAGCTGCCTGAGAATACGGGGCCGGTGCCGTCGATAAATCGGGTAACAGCGGGCATTTGCAGAGCGGGGCTGACAATCAGAATGCCGATAGCCAAGGCAATGATGGTACCGATTTTCAGGAAGGTTGAAAGATAATCGCGCGGAGTCAACAGCAGCCATACGGGCAATACTGCGGCCACGAAGCCGTAGATCATAATTGCCCAAGTCAGCTGGATGCCGTCTAAATCAAAATAGTGTGCAAACGAGCTTTGTGCAACATTCTCACCGTAAATGATGGCCAACATCAGCAGAATAAAGCCGACGATGGAAATTTCACCGATTTTGCCGGGACGGATATAACGGGTATAGATGCCCATAAACAGTGCAATCGGCATGGTGGCGGCAATGGTGAACGTACCCCACGGGCTGTGTACCAGTGCTTTAACCACAATCAATGCCAACACGGCCATGATGATGACCATAATCATCAAAATACCGATAGAGGCAATAACACCGGCGGTAGTGCCCAGCTCTTGTTTGACGATATCGCCCAACGATTTACCGTCGCGGCGCATAGAAACAAACAGCACCATCATATCTTGAACGGCACCGGCAAAAACCACGCCGAAAATAATCCACAGCGTGCCGGGCAGATAACCCATTTGCGCTGCCAACACCGGGCCGACCAACGGGCCTGCGCCTGCAATGGCGGCAAAGTGGTGGCCGAACAATACGCCTTTGTGTGTGGGCACATAATCCAAACCGTCGTTATGGCGTTCGGCCGGGGTTAAGCGGTTGGGGTCGAGTGCCATCACCTGTTTGGCAATGTACAGGCTGTAAAAGCGGTAGGCGATACAGTAAACGGAAATGGCGGCAACCACCATCCATACCGCGCTCACCTGCTCGCCCCTGTGGATGGCAAGCGTAGTAAAGGAGGCCAGGCCGACCAATACCACTATGCCCCAAATCAGAAACGTTTTGAGATGTTTCATAAAGACCTCGCAAGTTTGTTGAGATAAAAGCAATTGTTTGGTTACGTTTTATAGTAGAAGCTGAGAGCCTGTTCAAAATCTTCGTTCGACGGAGGTTTTATCCTGTCAAACCGCCTTTCTAAAGAAACGGTGAACAGACTGCGAAAGTGAGCAAGAATCAAGGCAAAACAGGAATCATGCAGCATGATTGGAAACAGGCGGATGCAATCTGAAGCGGGAAAGATGCTTGTAAAGGTATCCCCTGCGTCTGCACTGCATGCGCATGTTTACGCACGAACCGCATGAAAATTCACGGCAGCCTTGTGTAAATTATAGTTGTGTAACGTGAACAATCGTTGCTAGGTTAGCACAGTTCTTATCAGAACGATATGCAGGCGCAAGCCAACAAGGATATGCATTGAGCAAAATCAAACTATCAGAGGGAAAATCGGGCTTTTTACAGCCGATTTCCCCCTATTTGATTGCTTTTTTGAATAATAACTTTAGTGATGTGAAATAAAGCGCAATTATGTTGCCGTATTCATCAACCGCAGCGCTTTCAGACGGCCTGTTTCAATCTGATACTCGACCAAGCCGATAAAAGTGCCGTTTTCGTCATAAATCCGAATCGGCATATCGGAAGAAACACTGTTGCCGGAATGCGCCGGCTGCTGACCGAACTTGAGCAACCGAACAGACGGTTCGGGCAAAACAAGACGGGGGAGGTGTTCGACCAGCACATCGCAAGGCAGCAGCAAACCGTCGCGTGCGGCTTCGTCCAACCCTTCCAATTTTTCGAGTGTATGCGTTTGTCCTATCGAAAAACCGGCGGTTTCGGTGCGGCGCAGCGCGGTCAGATGGGCGAAAGTGCCGATATGTTTGGCGATGTCCTCACTCAGTGTGCGAATGTAAGTGCCTTTGCTGCAACGCACATCAATTACGGCTTCGGGCGGGCTAAAGGATCGGATATCGATTGAATAGACGGTAATGTCGCGCGGCTTGCGCTCGATGACTATGCCTTTGCGGGCGTATTCATAAAGCGGTTTGCCTTCATGCTTCAATGCCGAAAACATCGGCGGCACTTGTCGGATAGAGCCGGTCAATGCCCGACAGGCCGTCTGAAAATCTTCGTATGGAATATCGGCACGGCCCGTGGCAACAACCTCGCCTTCGGCATCGCCGGTCGAAGTCGCTTCGCCGAGTTTGAGCGTGGCTGTGTAGGCTTTGTCGGCATCCAACAGATATTGTGCAAATTTGGCGGCTTCGCCGAAACATACGGGAAGCAGGCCGGTGGCGAGCGGGTCGAGCACGCCGGTATGGCCGGCTTTTTCGGCGCGGTAGAGACGGCGGGCTTTCTGCAAGGCGGTATTGCTCGACAAGCCTTGTGGTTTGTCGAGCAGAAGTACGCCGTTCACGGCGCGTTTTTGCGGTTTAGAAAACGGGTTCATAAATGTGTAAAGGTTTCAGGCCGTCTGAACAGGCTGTTCAGACGGCCTGCCGTATTAATCTTCAACAGGCTTTTCTGCCACAACTTTATCGATAAGATGGGAAATGCTCATGCCGCGCTCGAGCGATTCGTCATACTTGAAATGCAGCTCGGGTGTTTTAAACAGCTTGATGCGCTTGGATAATTCGGTGCGCAGATAACCTTTGGCATGTTCGAGCGCATCTTCGGTGATCTCACGGGTGCTGTCGTCAAGCACGGTGTAGTAAATCGTGGCATGACTGTAATCACGGGTTACGTCCACTTCGTTAATGGTAATAAAGCCTGCACGCGGGTCTTTCAGGCCGGTGCGCACCAGTTCGGCCATTTCGCGCATAATCTGTTCTTTAACACGGTCTTGGCGGGCATAGCCGCGCTGTGGTTTTCTCATGGTATTCCTTGATAATCAATAATGCCGTCTGAAAGCACATTCAGACGGCCGAGCATATGTCGAAACGTGATTATACTGTTTTTGCGCTAAGCGGGATATGCGGCCGACAATCAATATATCGTCTGAAACGATATAAACTAAAAAGCCAATACCTTTGCCAAACCCTCGAAAATATCGGAAACTCAGCGTTTTCTGAAAAAACCGTATGCAAACCGTGCTACCATGCTTTTCAGACGGCCTTACCTTATATGTCCAATATAACTCAAACCGTTTGCCTCAAACGGCTCTTCCTGCCCTAACCATTTATGCAAACACACAAAATCCCCGCCAGTGCCGTGATGCTGGTTAAAAATTCCGAACGCTATCTGCAAGAAGTGCTCACTGCTTTGAGCGACTTCGACGAAGTGCTGCTGCTCGACAACGGCTCTACCGACCGCACGCTTGAAATTGCCGCCCGCTTCGGCAACGTGCGCGTGTGCAAACACGAGTTTATCGGCTTCGGCCCGATGAAAAACCTCGCCGCGTCGTTGGCCAAACACAATTGGATTTTCAGTATCGACAGCGACGAAGTGCCCGATGCCGAGCTGATTGAAAGCATCCGCCGGGCGGTTGAACACAACGACCCGCAAACCGTCTATACCCTTTTGCGGCTCAACCACTACAACGGCCGCCTGATTAAAGGCTGCACATGGTATCCCGATATTTTGCCGCGACTTTACCAACGCACCCACACCGGTTTTTCCGACAGAAAAGTACACGAAGGCATCGTGCTTCCGCCCCAAACCGTCGTGCGCAAGCTCAACGGCCATCTGAAACATTATTCTTATGAAAATGTTGAAGGGCTGATTCACAAAATGCAGCATTACAGCACCCTTTATGCCGAAGAAAACCGTTATAAAAAAGATGCCACCCCTTTTAAAGGCTTGCTCCACGGCGCAGTAGCCTTTATTAAAAACTATCTGCTCAAACGCGGCTTTATGTATGGTGCCGACGGTTTGATTATTTCTTCGGTTAACGCACAAGGTTCGTACTATAAATACGTTAAGCTCTACGAACACAACCGCAACATGAGCGTGTCGCTGATCATCACCACCTACAACCGCCCCGATGCGCTGGCTTTGGTGTTGAAATCGGCATTGGCGCAAACCCGCCTGCCGCAGGAAATCATCATCGCCGACGACGGTTCCGACAGGCGTACCACCGAAGTGGTGGGTAAGTTTACCCAAGCCAGCCCCGTGCCGGTCAAACACACTTGGCAGAAAGACGACGGCTTCCGCGCCGCCGAATCACGCAACCGCGCCATCGCCGCCGCCACCTCGGATTACCTGATTATTATCGACGGCGACATGGTGCTCGATCCGTCGTTTATCGCCGACCACATCGCCGCGGCCAAAAAAGGCCGTCTGATTCAAGGCTCGCGCGTGATTCTCAGCAAAGAGCGTACCGAAGCCATATTAAACCAACCCGGCCTGCCTTTGCCGGAGCTGTCTTTTAGCTCAAACGGTGTGAAAAAACGCCTGTCCGCCCTGCGTCTGACCAAGCTCGCCAAGCTGCTCGGCAAACGCGGCAACCGCAAACACAAAGGCATTAAAAGCTGCAACATGGGCTTTTTCCGCGACGATGCGTTAGCGGTAAACGGCTTCAACAACGAATTTGTCGGCTGGGGGCGCGAAGACAGCGAGTTTGTCGCCCGCTGCTACCATAGCGGCATGAAGCGCCACAATCTGAAATTCGCCGGCATCGCCTACCATCTGTGGCACCACGAAGCCGAACGCGCCGCCCTGCCGCGCAACGATGCCCTGCTGCAAGCCACGTTGAATGAAAAGAAAACCCGCTGCGAACGCGGTGTGAACGAGTTTTTAGAAAAACCGCCCGCGCCTGATCCGCAACTGGAGCTACCGATAGAAGAAAACGCATAAGCATTCATGCAGATTCGATAAACACACAGCCCAAAGGTCTCAGGCCGTCTGAAAATGTTTTTCAGACGGTCTCTACACCCTGAATTGGTTTACAATAACGGCCATTCCGATTTTTACTTTGTTTGAGAGAAACCATGTTAGACATCCAACAACTCCGCAACCACACCGCCGCCGTCGCCGCCCGTTTGGCCGAACGCGGTTACGAATTTGACACCGCGCGTTTCGAAGCATTGGAAAACCAACGCAAACAGCTGCAAGTCCGCACCGAAGAATTACAGGCCGCCCGCAACAGCGAATCGAAAAAAATCGGCATGCTCAAAGGGCAAGGCAAACACGAAGAAGCCGAACAAGTGATGGCGCAGGTTGCCGATATCAAAAACGAACTCGAACAAAACGCCGTCAAACTCGAAGCCATCCAAACCGAATTCGAAGCATGGTTGGCCGGCATTCCCAACCTGCCGCACGAAAGCGTGCCGGTAGGAAAAGACGAAACCGAAAATGTGGAAGTGCGCAAAATCGGCACACCGCGCACATTTGATTTCGAAGTAAAAGACCACGTTGATTTGGGCGCGCCGCTGGGCTTGGATTTTGAAACCGGCGCACAGCTTTCCGGCTCACGCTTTACCGTGATGAAAGGCCAAATCGCCCGCCTGCACCGCGCTTTGGCACAATTCATGCTCGATACACACACCATGCAACACGGTTACACCGAGTGCTACACGCCCTATATCGTCAACGACAGCACCCTGTTCGGCACCGGCCAATTGCCGAAATTCGGCGAAGACCTGTTCCACGTTACCCGCGGCGGCGACGAAACCAAAACCACGCAATACCTGATTCCCACCGCCGAAGTTTCCCTCACCAACACCGTGGCCGACAGCATCGTGCCGTCTGAAAGCCTGCCGCTTAAACTGACCGCGCATTCGCCCTGCTTCCGCTCCGAAGCCGGCTCATACGGCAAAGACGTGCGTGGCCTGATCCGCCAGCACCAGTTTGACAAAGTGGAAATGGTGCAAATCGTCCACCCCGAAAAATCTTACAATGCGCTCGAAGAAATGGTAGGACACGCCGAAAAAATCCTGCAACTGCTGGAACTGCCCTACCGCGTGATTACCCTGTGCACCGGCGATATGGGCTTCGGCGCGGCCAAAACCTACGATTTGGAAGTATGGGTGCCCGCACAAAACACCTACCGCGAAATTTCGAGCTGCTCCAACTGCGAAGACTTCCAAGCCCGCCGCATGAAAGCCCGCTTTAAAGACGAAAACGGCAAAAACCGTTTGGTACACACCTTAAACGGCTCGGGTTTGGCGGTCGGCCGCACGCTGGTGGCCGTGCTGGAAAACCACCAAAACGCCGACGGCAGCATCAACATCCCCGCCGCCCTGCAACCTTATATGGGCGGTGTAAGCAAGCTGGAAGCCAAATAACGGCAAAGGCCGTCTGAACACTTTCAGACGGCCTCATCTTATTGTTTCCGCCGCAACCCGGCTTTACCGCATTTCCCATCTATATCAAACATACCCATACGACACTTCAGGCCGGCTGAAAAAACACAGCGCAACCGAACCCGAAAGACCAACATGCCTAAAGCAACATTCTATACCCATGTCGGCAACCCCTACGCCTTCACCTGCCGTTTGGCCGCCCGCGCCATGCAAAGCGGCTCCCGCGTGTTGGTGTGGGCGGATTCGCCCGAAGCCGTTACGCGCTTGGATATCAACTTATGGCAGTTCGAGTCGGCTAGTTTCCTGCCTCACGAAATATGGGAAACCGGTCAGACCTGCCCGCAAAATGTGCCTGTGGTGCTGGCTTACGGCAACACCCTGCCCGAAACGGAAAGCGGTTTGGTGGTGCTGAATCTTGCGCCCGATTTTTGGTGCGACGCGCCGGTGCCGCCTGCGCGGGTGTTGGAAATCGTCGGCAGTAGTTTGGAGGAGTTGGCCGAAGCCCGCGAACGCTTCCGCGCCTATCGAAACAGCGGTTTTGAAATCGAACACCACAACATGCAGGGCAAAGCGTAAACCCGCCGTATAGCAAATAAACTGTGTTTCTGTTAAAGCGTTGCTGTGCCTTAGCCCGAAGAGAACGATTATAAAGGCCGTCTGAAAACCGTTTTTTACATGCTCTTTACTGCTGAAAATTATTTTCCAAGCCACCGCCCATACTCAAAAATATCAAAAAATTTCCACCGCTTTTTATCATGACAAAACGCTAAATCCAAGTGCCGTCAATGCTTTGCCGCTTACTCACAAAAGATGTGGATAACTTTGTGGACAATATGTGAAATACCCGTCTTTTTCCCGAAAAATCAGGCTTTCCATAGTGTTGCACAAAAAATAAGCCTTTTATAAAAATCACTATATATCATCAAGTTACAATAGTTTTCAAGTTGTCAAGCATCCCACACAGGCACACACCGCCCAACTGAAAAACAGTGTGGATAAAAACATAAAAATGCTTGACAAAAGCTTTTCAAGCTATAATCTCCAGCCAGTCAAAGCCTTAACCGAGAAACCATGCCGTCTGAAAATACTTCCCCCAAAATTTGCTGGTTGTTTTGTAATGTTATCGATAACTTCGGCGATGTCGGCGTGTCGTGGCGGCTGGCACAAATGCTCACCCGCGAACTGGCCTTGCAGGTGCATTTATGGGCGGACGATGCCGCCGCCTTGCGCGCCCTTTGCCCCGATTTACCCGCTACGCCCTGCACCCATCAGCACATCACTATACAAACATGGCAGGCAAAGCGTACCGACGGCTTGGATAACGCCCCGCCGCCGCATATCGTTATCGAAACCTTCGCCTGCGATTTACCGCCCGATGTTTTGGCAGTTATCCGCCGATACCGCCCCTTATGGCTGAATTGGGAATACCTCAGCGCCGAAGACAGTAACGAAAAACTCCACGCCCTGCCCTCGCCCCAAGCCGACGGGCTGCAAAAATATTTTTGGTTTATGGGCTTCGGAGAACGGAGCGGCGGCCTCTTGCGCGAACAAGACTACGAAACACGCCGCCTTTTCAACGAACATACGTTCCGCAAAACCTTGCAACTCCCCGCGAAAACCGCCCCCGAATGGCTGCTGTTCGGCTATCACAGCCCCGTTTGGGCCGAATGGCTGACCATGTGGCAGCAAGCCGGGCAGCCGCTTACCCTGCTGTTAGCAGGCGGCCAGATTATCGACAGCCTGAAAACCGCCGAAGCCATACCGCAAAATGCCTTAATCGAAAACGGCAGCGTTTTTCAGACGGCCTCGGTTAAGCTGGTTAAGATACCGTTTATTCCCCAAAGCGATTTCGACCGCCTGCTGCACCTTTCAGACGGCCTCATCATCCGCGGCGAAGACAGCTTCGTGCGCGCCCAATTCGCCGCCAAACCCTTTTTCTGGCATATTTATCCGCAGGAAGAATCCGTGCATATCGACAAACTGCACGCCTTTTGGCACAAAGCCTATGCCGATTATCCCCAAAACATTCAAATCGCTCACCAAGCCCTGTCGGACGAACTGAACGGCGCAACCGCACTTACAGCCGAACTACGCCTCGCCGCATGGCAAACCCTGCAACAATGTGCTGATCTGTGGCAACAAAGTGCGGCGGATTGGAAAAACAGGCTTTTCCGACAACCCTCAGCCATCGAAAAACTAGCCAAATTTATCGAACACCGCTAAAATAACGCGTTTATTTTTACCGAATCAAAGATTGGAAACACAACATGAAAACCGCACAAGAACTGCGCGCAGGTAACGTATTTATGGTCGGCAACGACCCGATGGTGGTACAAAAAACCGAATACATCAAAGGCGGCCGCAGCTCTGCCAAAGTCAGCATGAAACTGAAAAACCTGCTGACCGGCGCAGCCACCGAAACCATCTACAAAGCCGACGACAAATTCGACGTCGTGATTCTGGCCCGCAAAAACTGCACATACAGCTACTTTGCCGACCCCATGTATGTATTCATGGACGAAGAGTTCAACCAATACGAAATCGAAGCCGAAAACATCGGCGACGCATTGAAATTCATCGTTGACGGCATGGAAGACGTATGCGAAGTAACTTTCTACGAAGGCAACCCGATTTCCGTAGAACTGCCCACCATCATCGTGCGCGAAGTGGAATACACCGAGCCGGCCGTTAAAGGCGACACCTCAGGCAAAGTGATGAAAACCGCGCGTTTGGTTGGCGGCACCGAAATCCAAGTAATGGCCTACGTTGAAAACGGCGACAAAATCGAAATCGACACCCGCACCGGCGAATTCCGCAAACGCGCTTAAGAAAATTACCGAATCTTTTTTCTTATGCGTTAAAGCCGAAATCTTTATAAAAGCGAATTCCTCTCGTACTATCAAGGATGAGAGGAATTTTTTTTTGTTTGCTTTTAGCAACTTACTCTTACGATATTGGGAGAGGCCGTCTGAAAAAAACCGTCTGAAAATATTTTCAGACGGCCTCTTAACCCATACAAACCAATCAATTCTTCATCGACTGCACCGGAGCGGGAATACGTCCGCCGCGGTTAACGAACACTTCGCACGAGCCTTCTTTCACGGGCATGATGGGTGCGTACCCGAGCAGGCCGCCGAATTCTACGCTGTCACCCACGTCTTTGCCCGGCACGGGGATAATGCGCACGGCGGTGGTTTTGCTGTTGATCATGCCGATGGCGGCTTCGTCGGCAATGATGCCGGAAATAGTGGCGGCAGAAGTCGTGCCCGGCACGGCTACCATATCCAAGCCGACGGAGCAGACGGCGGTCATGGCTTCGAGTTTGTCCAAAGTCAGCACGCCCGATTCGGCAGCGGCAATCATGCCTTCGTCTTCGGAAACGGGGATGAACGCGCCGCTCAAGCCGCCGACAGCGCTGGAGGCCATCATGCCGCCTTTTTTCACGGCATCGTTCAGCAAGGCTAAGGCGGCGGTGGTGCCGTGGGTACCGCACACGCTTAAGCCCATTTCTTCGAGGATGCGGGCTACCGAATCGCCTACGGCAGGCGTGGGTGCCAGCGACAAATCGAGAATGCCGAACGGAATGCCGAGCATTTTGCCAGCTTCGTGTCCGATCAATTCGCCGACGCGGGTGATTTTAAAAGCGGTTTTTTTCACCACTTCGGCCACTTCGGTAAGCGTTTCGACTTGAGCGTTTTCCAAAGCGGCTTTAACCACGCCGGGGCCTGATACGCCGACGTTGATAATCGCATCGGCTTCGCCAGCACCGTGAAACGCGCCGGCCATAAAGGGGTTGTCTTCGACGGCGTTGCAGAAAACGACGATTTTGGCACAACCGAAGCCTTCGGGCGTGATTTCGGCGGTTTCTTTAATGATTTCGCCCGCCAGTTTTACCGCGTCCATGTTGATGCCGGCGCGCGTGCTGCCGATATTGACGGAACTGCACACGATATCAGTAGTTTTCATGGCTTCGGGAATGGAGCGGATCAGCACTTCGTCCGACGGCGACATGCCTTTTTGCACCAACGCGGAAAAGCCGCCGATAAACGACACGCCGATGTCTTTGGCGGCTTTATCTAACGTTTGGGCGATGCTCACATACGAATCGGCTTTGGTTGCGGCGGCGATTTGGGCGATGGGCGTAACGGAAATGCGCTGGTTCACAATCGGCACGCCGTATTTGGCGGAAAGGTATTGCGCGGTCTTCACCAAATCTTTGCCGATGCGGGTGATTTTGTTGTAGATGTTTTGGTTGAGAATGTTGATGTCGGCGCTGATGCAGTCGTGCAGGTCGATGCCGATGGTGATGGTGCGCACGTCGAAATTCTGGTCGGCCACCATGCGCACGGTTTCTAATATTTCGCTGGATTGAATGCTGGTTGTCATGGTTTCAATCCTTTAAATGCGGTGCATGGCGTTGAAAATTTCTTCGTTTTGCATACGGATGTCGAGCGCGAGTTTTTTGCTCTCTTCTGCAAACAGGTCCAGCATTTCCTGACGTGATTTCGGGCATTTTGCCGTGTCCACCAAAATAATCATGGTAAAAAAGTCGTCCATCAGTTGTTGGCTGATGTTGAGGATGTTGATTTGGTTTTCGGCAAGCAGTTTAGACACGTCGTACACGATGCCGACGCGGTCTTTGCCGATTACGGTAATCACTGAATTGCTCATGTTGCGTTTCCTTGTTTCGAGTTGAGTTTGCAATCGGGTTTCAGACGGCCTGCGTATGGAAGAGGCCGTCTGAAAATAAAATGGATAAAGGTGTTATTTCTCCGCTACCACAAAAGCCAGCACTTTGTCTTCTTCGTCGCTCATGCTCAGATGCACGCGCTTGATGCCTTTTTCTTTCAGCCATTTTTGCAGTTCGGGTTCGCAATGGAACTCGGGTTTGCCCAATGCGTCATGGCCGATGCCGATGTTGCGCAGGCTGACGGGCGAGCGGATGCCGGTGCCGACGGCTTTGGCAAAAGCTTCTTTGGCGGCAAAGCGTTTGGCCAGAAAATTTACCGGACGCACCGCCTGCGGATATTCGAGCATCTCTACACGGCTGAGCAGGCGTTCGGCAAAGGTTTGTCCGTATTTTTTATGCAGTTTTTCGATGCGGCTCAGGGCAACGATGTCGGTACCGACTCCGTAAATCATGGCGTTTCCTTTGAATGGTTATTTCAGACGGCCTGAATCAGTCTTGATTAATAAGGCAGCGAGCGTGCTCTGAACATCACTTCCTTCATCTGGCGGATGGCTTCGGGCAGGCCGATAAAAATTGCCTGCGCCATCAACGAATGACCGATGTTCAGTTCGTGAATGGCCAGAATTTTGGCAATCGGGCCGACGTTATGAATGGTCAGGCCGTGGCCTGCGTTAACCACCAAACCCAAATCGCTGCCGAAATTCGCGCCTTCTTCAATCCGCAGCAATTGCGCCTGACGCTCTTGCGGCGTTTCTGCATCAGCATATGCGCCGGTGTGCAGTTCGATCACGGGCGCACCGACATCACGCGCCGCCTGAATTTGGGCTTCGTCGGCATCAATAAACAGCGAAACACGGATGCCGGCATCGGTAAGCGTTTTGGTAAATTCGGCGATTTTCTTTTGCTGCGCCAACACGTCCAATCCGCCTTCGGTGGTGACTTCTTCGCGGCGTTCCGGCACGATACACACGTCTTCGGGCATCACCTGCAAAGCGTTTTCCAGCATTTCTTCCGTTAAGGCCATTTCCAGATTCATGCGCGTGCGGATGGCCTGTTTGATGGCAAACACATCGGCATCTTTGATATGGCGGCGGTCTTCGCGCAAATGCAGGGTAATCAGGTCGGCACCGTGGGTTTCGGCAATCAGCGCGGCTTCGAGCGGGCTGGGGTAAATGGTGCCGCGTGCATTGCGCAGGGTGGCAACGTGGTCGATGTTTACGCCTAACAACATGGGAAATCCTTTCGTGTTTTGTCTGTTCAGACGGCCTGTTTGCCGTCTCAAATCAGGCCGTCTGAAACTGCTGCATCTGCTGCAATACCTGCCGCGATTTGATGCCTTCGGGCAGGCGGAAGTCAATCAGCATGCGGGTAAGTTTGAGTGCCTGCTGCAAACTCTCGCCGCTTTCGAAGCTGCCACTGCGCAATTGGATTAAGCTGCTGCCGTCCACCGCCACGCCCTGCACTTCGCCGGGCGGCAAACCGCCTGCTTCTTCAAACGGCAGCGGCGCGTGTTCGGGGCGCAGCCAGTAGCGGCGATCCGCAGTAACCGCCCCGCCGTGTTCGTCTTGCTGCAAATCAGGGGCGAAACCGAGTTCGGTTAACAACGTCCATTCAAAGCGGCGCAAAGCGGCAACATGGTTGGCTTCGTTGGCAATCGTCTGCATCACGGCATGCAGCGCATCGTAAAGGGCAGGATGCGGATCTTCGCGGGCGGTAAGTTTATACACCAGTTCGTTTACATACAAACCGCTAAACAGCGCCCTGCCCTGCGGCTGCCGCCAACCGCCCAGCCATTCGGCACGGTGCAGGGTTTTCAGTTCCTGCGAACCATACCACGAGGCACTCATCGGCACAAACGGCACCAGCACGCCGCGCAATTCGCTCTGGCGCGTGCGTGCGCTGCGTGCCAGCACAGCCACCCGCCCGTAACTGCGGCTGAACAATTCCACCCACAAACTGCTCTCCCGCCACGGCTTGGCGGTGAGCAGAAAAGCGGGTTCGTGGTTGATGCGGTGGGTTTGAGTGGTCATAAAAGATGAAGCGGGAAAATATCGCGGGATTATACTCCGTATCTTTCGCGAAAGTGAAAGGTCTCAGGCCGTCTGAAAACAAACTACACGAGCTTTCAGACGGCCTGAATATATTGAATATATATAGTCGATCAACTTAAATTTTACTACGACATTGCTGCGCTTTGCCTTACTATCTTTACTGTCTGAGGCTTGCTACCTTTTATTAAAAAATTAAATGGGTTAACTATACAAGCAACAAGCAGAGAAAAACTTTATTTTGTGATGGAATCTAAAAAATTAATCAAATGGCGTTTCTGTTCGCTGTTTAATCGGCTCCAATGATAATCCAAACGTGACTTCAACTCATCGTCTTTCACCGTCACATAAATTTTTTCCTGTGAAAAAGTAAGGTTTTCTGCTTGGCTGTCTGCAAAAAACCAACTTATCGGCGTATCCAAAATGACTGCGATATTCACTAGATGAGCAATATTGATTTTGGTTGCCCCCCGTTCATAGCGTGAAAACTGTTGCTGCGACACACCTATTTTCTCGGCTAACTCTTCCGCACTCAAACCCGTTTCCTTCCGACGCTGCTGTATCCGTTTGCCGATAGCTGCATCAACTTCTGCTGCTACAAATCGTGCCATTCTGAAACCTTTAAAGCTGTTTACTCAATGAATGGCATTTTTTGTAATTTTTACATTTACATTGATAGTTATGGTGTTGTATATTCCAGAAATTACTCAATGAAAGAGTAAAAATAATTTAACTATTTATTTTAAGGGACTTTAAAACATGTCTGAATCCAATCAAACACACCTCAACCACGATGAGTTACATAAATTGAAAGAAGCCATTCGCAACAAAGTCAACGAAATGCGCAACTATACGCCCAAAATCGGCGTATTCGGCGTTACAGGCGTGGGAAAATCATCACTTTGTAACGCTTTATTTGGTAGCGATATGGCTGAAGTAAGCGATGTGGCAGCCTGTACAAGAAACCCTCAGGTGCTGTTTATCTCAAACGGTAACGGAAAAGGAATTAAATTAATTGACGTTCCCGGGGTAGGGGAAGGGATCGAACGGGACGTAGAATATTTCGAATTATATAAAAACCTAATGCCTGAATTGGATTTGGTACTTTGGGTAATCAAAGCCGACGACCGAGCTTATACTGTAGCCGAAAAAGCCTATAAAGAAATTCTCAAGCCTCATGCGGAACGCTGCCCTGTAATATTTGTAATTAATCAAGTAGATAAAATCAACCCCGTGCGTGAGTGGGATACGGGAAAAAACCAACCCGGAGAAAAACAATGTAAAAACATTTTGGAAAAGGAAAAGGAGATTAGCAAAGCATTTGATATTTCAGCCAAATCCATCAGTTCCGTATCGGCAGAAGAAAAATACAATCTGCTGCCGCTTATGGATTTAATCGTAGAGGTATTGCCTAAAGACAAAAAATATGCGGTTCTAAGAGAGGCAAAGGATGAGGTAAAAAACGAAACCATGCAGATAAAAGCCGAAAAAGGCATTTGGGATACCATTAAAGAATTTGCAGGCGGAGCTTGGGAGTCTGTAAAAGATTATGCGATTGATTTTTTGAAAACAAATATCGTTTCCGTCTCGGCTCAAGCCATTCCAACCGCAACCAGAATAATTAAAGAAATTCTGAAAAAACACTCTTAAAAATAATCATCTTTAAAAACTGAAGCCGTCTGAAAACAACTTTTCAGACGGCCTCAATTCAATCAATAAACATCAAACACGGCATCACTTTTTCAACACCGCCCGTTTCACGATCTTCCACCAGTCGGCCGCTTCCAATTTAGGGCGGTGGTTGAACACATCGTAGCGGTTTGCGTCGAGCTTGTTCAAAATCTGTTGGCCGCCGAGAATGATCATACGCAACTCAAAACCGATGCGCCCTTTCAAAGTTTTTGCCAACGGAGAACCGGCTTTCAGCATTTGATGGGCGCGGGTGCATTGGTGCGCCATCAGCCGCTGGAAAGCGAAATCGGCCTTACCCTCTGCGATTTGTGCTTCGCTGACGCCGAATTTTTCCAAATCCTGCTGCGGAATATACACCCGCCCTTTCTGCCAATCGACCGCCACATCCTGCCAAAAATTGATCAGTTGCAAAGCCGTACAGATGCCGTCGCTTTGGGCGATGCTGCGTTCATCTGTCACACCGTAAAGATGCAGCAGAATCCGGCCGACGGGATTGGCAGAGCGGCGGGCATAATCTACCAGTTCGCCGAAATGCTGGTAACGCTTTTTCACTACGTCTTGGCTGAAAGCGGAAAGCAGATCGTAAAACGGCTGCAAGGGCACGCCGAACGGCTGGAGCACTTCCCGCTGCAAACGGCGCATCAAATCGGTTTCGGGTGTTTCACCGCGTGAAATTCTGTCTAATTCCTGCCGCAGTCCGTCCAGCTGCTGCAAGCGCACATCATCCGGCACATCGCCTTCATCGGCCATATCGTCTGCCGTGCGGGCGAAAGCGTAAACGGCATGAACCGGTTTTCGCAAACGACGGGGCAATACCAAAGACCCGACGGGGAAGTTTTCATAATGGTTAACCGACATGGCAGATATTCCCAATAAAAACAAAACATTCAGACGGCATCTACTCAATCTGTAAAAGTAACAGGCCGAGCCTTGCTCTTAAAGCCGTCTGAAAAGTAAAACACCGACGGCTCAGACAAGCCGTCGGTGTTTGGTAAAGGGTGGCGAGCCCAACCCCCGGCACTGGCGCATCAGAGTGGGCTGCTGGCTTCCGCCCCTGACCCGTTGTTCCGAATTACCATGCGGGGAGACCCGCCGTAAGTCGTGCATTATAGCCGCTTTGTGTGAAAATACCAATAGCCTGTTGCCTGAGGCGCACAAAAATACCGCAATTGTCGACAAAAATGCCGTCTTTATGAACGCGCTGCATAATGTTCAGCCATATTTTTCCATTGAAAAACAATCGGAATTACATTAAATTACGATTTTGTTACATGAACATTTTTTTCAGACGGCCTGATTCGGGCCGTCTGAATCCTTAAATAAAAAATAAACTGTTACGGATAAAAAACTTACGCTTGCCGCACAGTTTAAAAAAGAATGATACGGAACCGCCCGCCATGACCACAGCCACACAGCAACGCATACGCGAAATCCCCTATAACTACACATCTTATTCCGACCGCGAAATCGTCGTCCGCCTGCTGGGTTCGGAAGCGTGGAACGTATTACAGGACTTGCGCGGCCAACGCAGAACCGGCCGTTCGGCACGGATGCTTTTTGAAGTATTGGGCGATATTTGGGTCGTTACCCGCAACCCCTATCTGGTGGACGACCTGCTCGAGCATCCCAACCGCCGCGAGGCTTTGGTGAAAGAAATGCGCCACCGCTTAAACGAAATCCAAAAACGCCGCGACAACAACGAACAGGTATCCGAACTGTTGCAGGCGGCAGAAGCGGCGGTTCAGCGTTTCGACGAAAGCTTTGAAAGCACCCGCAGAAAGCGTGAACAGATTCTGGCGCGCCTGTCCAAAATCACCAAAAAACACAACATCATGTTCGACGGCCTCGCCCGCGTGGTGCATGTTACCGACGCTACCGACTGGCGCGTGGAATATCCGTTTGTGGTCATCAACCCCGACACCGAAGACGAAATCGCACCTTTGGTAAAAGCTTTAATCGAACTTGATTTAACCATCATTCCGCGCGGCGGCGGCACGGGCTATACCGGCGGCGCGGTGCCGCTCGATGCCATGAGCGCGGTCATCAACACCGAAAAACTCGACAAACACAACGGCGTGGAATATGTGGAACTGCCCGGCTTGGAAGGCAAACACCCGATTATCCATTGCGGCGCGGGCGTGGTAACGCGGCGGGTGGAAGAAACCGCCACGGCCAACAAACTCGTGTTTGCGGTTGACCCGACTTCCGCCGATGCTTCCTGCGTGGGTGGCAACGTGGCCATGAACGCAGGCGGCAAAAAAGCCGTGTTATGGGGTACGGCATTGGACAATCTTGCCTACTGGAAAATGGTCAACCCGCAAGGCGAATGGCTGAAAATCGAGCGTGTGCGCCACAACTTCGGCAAAATCCACGACGAAGAAACCGCTGTTTTCGATGTGCATACTTTAGATTCAGACGGCCTCAACATCGTTAAAACCGAACGCTTGGAAATCCCCGGTCGCCAATTCCGCAAAGTCGGCCTCGGCAAAGACGTTACCGACAAATTCCTCAGCGGCCTGCCCGGCGTGCAAAAAGAAGGCACCGACGGCATCATCACCAGCGTGGCCTTCGTGCTGCACACCATGCCGAAACACATCCGCACCATTTGTTTGGAGTTTTTCGGCACCGTTGCCAACGCCACGCCGTCTATCGTAGAAATCCGCGATTATCTGCTCGGCCACGAACAGGTACAGCTGGCGGGCTTGGAACATCTCGACTGGCGTTATGTGCGCGCGGTCGGCTATGCCACCAAAGCGGCAGGCAAAGGCCGCCCGAAAATGGTGCTGATTGCCGACATCGTGAGCGACGATGAAGCCGCCGTTATCGAAGCGGCCGAGCATATCGTCAAACTGGCGCAAGCCCGCGACGGCGAAGGCTTTATCGCCGTTACTCCCGAAGCACGCAAAACCTTCTGGCTCGACCGCAGCCGCACCGCCGCCATCGCCAAGCACACCAATGCCTTTAAAATCAATGAAGACGTGGTGATTCCACTGGAGCGTTTGGGCGAGTATTCAGACGGCATCGAGCGCATTAACATCGAACTGTCGATTAAAAACAAACTCGCCTTGTGTGAAGCCTTAATCCAATATCTGCAAGGCAACCTGCCGGTGGACAAAATGGGCACCGACCTGCCCAGCAGCGAATTGTTGGGCGAACGCGCCAAACACGCGCTCCAACACGTTTCCGCCGTGAAAGAGCGCTGGGAATGGCTGCTTAGCAACCTCGACGCGCCTTTGGGCGAATACAAACAACGCTACGGCCATGTCGTCCACGCCGCGCCCGAAGCCAAAGATGAAGAAAGCTGCTTCATCGCCTTCCGCGATTTCCGCCTGCGCGTGTCGATTAAAGCCGACGTGATGAAACCCCTGTCTGAAATCTTCAGCGGCAAGGCCGACACCAAAATCATGGAAGGTTTGGCCAAGATTCACAGCCGCGTGGTGCGCGGACGCGTGTTCGTCGCCCTGCACATGCACGCGGGCGACGGCAACGTCCATACCAATATTCCCGTGAATTCAGACGATTACGACATGCTGCAAACCGCCCATAAAGCGGTGGAACGCATCATGAAAATCGCCCGCAGCCTCAACGGCGTGATTTCCGGCGAACACGGTATCGGCATCACCAAGCTCGAATTTCTCACCGACGAAGAAATGCAGCCCTTCTGGGACTACAAAGCCAAAGTCGATCCGCAAGGCCGCTTCAACCGCCACAAACTCATGCGCGGCTCCGACTTGCGCAACGCCTACACGCCTTCATTTGAGCTGCTCGGCGTGGAATCGCTGATTATGGAGCAGTCCGACCTCGGCACCATCGCCGAATCGGTGAAAGACTGCCTGCGCTGCGGCAAGTGCAAACCCGTATGCAGCACCCATGTGCCGCGCGCCAACCTGCTGTATAGCCCGCGCAACAAAATCCTCGGTGTCGGCTTGCTAACCGAAGCGTTTTTATACGAAGAACAAACCCGCCGCGGTGTATCGCTGCGCCACTTCGACGAATTAAACGACCTCGGCGACCACTGCACCGTGTGCCACCGCTGCGTGAAGCCCTGCCCCGTCAACATCGACTTCGGCGACGTAACCGTAGCCATCCGCAATTATCTGCGCAAAGCCGGCAAACGCAAGTTCAACCCCGCCGTCGCCGCCGGCATGGCCTTCCTCAACGCCAAAGATCCGCGCACCATCCAAGTATTGCGCAAAGGCGTGGTGGAAGCCGGTTTCAAATTTCAGAATATGGCATACAACTGGGGAAAGAAAGCCCATATCGGTGCAGGCCGTCTGAAAAAAGCCCCCAAAGCCACCACGGGCGGCTCGCCGATTAAAGAGCAGGTGGTGCATTTCATCAACCGCCCGCTGCCGCGCCATGTGCCGATTAAAACCGCGCGCGCTTGGTTGAACATCGAAGACAACAAAACCGTGCCGATTATCCGCAACCCGCAGCTTTCCGAAGACAGCGAAGCCGTGTTCTACTTCCCCGGCTGCGGCTCCGAGCGGCTGTTCAGCCAAGTCGGACTGGCTACGCAAGCGATGCTCTGGCATGCCGGCGTACAAACCGTGCTGCCGCCGGGCTACCTCTGCTGCGGCTATCCGCAAGACGCAGGCGGCAACAAAGACAAAGCCGAACAGATGACCACCGAAAACCGCGTGCTCTTCCACCGCTTGGCCAACACCTTAAACTACCTCGACATCAAAACCGTGGTGGTAAGCTGCGGCACTTGTTACGACCAGCTGGAAAAATACCGCTTCGAAGACATTTTCCCCGGCTGCCGCATCATTGATATTCATGAGTTTTTATTGGAAAAAGGCATCAAGCTCGACGGCATTACGGGTCAGCAGTATCTCTACCACGACCCCTGCCACAGCCCCATCAAAACCATGAACGCCACCAAAATGACCAGCGAATTGATGGGCAAAGAAGTGGTGTTGAGCGACCGCTGCTGCGGCGAATCGGGCATGTTTGCCGTCAAACGGCCCGACATCGCCACACAGGTCAAATTCCGCAAGCAGGAAGAAATCGAGAAAAACCTCAAGCAGCTGCCGCAGGGCGAGCCGGTCAAAATGCTCACCTCCTGCCCCGCCTGCCTGCAAGGTTTGAGCCGCTACACCGACGACAACGCCATGCCCGCCGACTACATCGTGGTGGAGATGGCGAAACACATCCTCGGCGACAACTGGCAAAACGAGTTTGTCGAAAAAGCCAATAACGGCGGTATTGAAAAAGTGTTGCTGTAAACCTTCCCGCCGATGAGATGAGGCCGTCTGAAAACCATTTCAGACGGCCTCGTTTGCCAAAATCAGTTAAAATAACCCATTTTTGCACACCCGATATTATGAACATCCTGCAAGCAGAAAACCTTTCCTTTGCCGTCGGCCACGTTGCCCTTTTAGACAAAGCCTCTTTCCAACTCGACAGCGGCGAAAAAATCGGCTTGATCGGCCGCAACGGTGCGGGCAAATCCTCTTTTCTGAAAATTCTTGCCGGTGTGCAAAAAGCAGATGACGGCCAACTCATCCTACAAAACGGCCTGAAAACCGTTTATGTGCCGCAAGAATCGTTTTTCGACCCGCAAGCCACCGTATTCGATGTAGTGGCCGACGGGCTGGGCAGCCTGCGCGATATCTTGCGCCGCTACCATCATGTCAGCCAGCAACTCGAAAACGGCGAAAACGCAGCCTTGCTGAAAGAGCTGCACGAACTGCAAACCGAATTAGAAACGCAAAACGGCTGGCAGTTCGATGCCGCCATCAAGCAAACCATCAGTGAAATCGGCTTGCCCGAAAACGAAACCATCGCCAACCTTTCCGGCGGCCAGAAAAAACGGCTGGCCTTAGCCCAAGCATGGGTGCAGAAGCCCGATGTATTGCTGCTCGACGAGCCGACCAACCATCTCGATATCGACGCGATTCTGTGGCTGGAAAACCTTTTACAGCAATTTTCCGGCAGCATCGTCGTCATCACCCACGACCGCCGCTTTCTCGACAATATCGCCAACCGCATCGTCGAATTAGACCGCGGCATACTGCGCTCCTACCCCGGCAGCTTTTCCAAATACAGCGAGAAAAAAGCCGAAGAATTAGCCGTTGAAGCCGAGCACAACCGCCTGTTCGACAAATTTCACGCCCAAGAAGAAGCATGGATACGCAAAGGCATCGAAGCCCGACGCACCCGCAACGAAGGCCGCGTCAAACGCTTGGAAGAACTGCGCAAACAGCGCGCCGCCCGCCGCGAACGCCAAGGACAGGTCAACTTCAAACTGGATGCCGGTGAAAAAAGCGGCAAAATCATCGCCGAACTCGAACACGCTTCGTTTCAATACGGCGACAAAATCATCATGGACAAATTCTCCACCGTGATCCAGCGCGGCGACAAAATCGGCCTTATCGGCCCCAACGGCATCGGTAAAACCACTTTTCTGAAGCTGATTTTGGGCGAGCTGCAACCCACTTACGGCAGAATCCGTTTGGGCAGCAAACAGGAAGTCGCGTATTTCGACCAGTTTCGCAGCGCGCTGAACGAAAACGACACCGTGTTTTACACCCTCGGCCAAGGCAACGATTATGTGGAAGTCGGCGGCAAAAAAAAGCATGTGATGAGCTATTTGGAAGACTTCCTTTTCCACCCCGCCCGCGCCCAAAGCCCTGTATCGTCGCTGTCCGGCGGCGAACGCAACCGCCTGCTGTTGGCCAAACTGTTTACCCGTCCGGCCAACATTCTCGTGCTCGACGAACCGACCAACGACTTGGATATCGAAACTCAGGAATTGCTCGAAGAATTACTGCGCGATTATCAAGGCACGGTATTCTTGGTCAGCCACGACCGGATGTTTTTAGACAACGTGATCACGCAAAGCATTGTGTTTGAGGGAGAAGGCCGTCTGAAAGAATATATCGGCGGTTATGAAGACTATCTCGATGCCAAAAAACGCGAACAATCAATTCAGACGGCCTCAGAGCAAAAATCCGCAGAACCTGCCGCCGAAAAGAGCAAACCCAAAGCCAACCGCACCGTAAAACTCTCCTACAAAGAGCAGCGCGAGCTTGAAGCCCTTCCCGAAGAAATCGCTGCGCTTGAAGCCGAACAGGCAGAAATCAATACCCGCCTTTCCGACCCCGAAGTCTTTAAGGACTACGAACAAGCCGGTGCATTGCAAACGCGTGCGGAAGAAATCGAAATGCTGCTGCTGGAAAAATTGGAACGCTGGGAAATTTTGGAAAACAAACAAAACGGAGTGGTGTAACCCGAAAAGACCTTTGCAAAACCTTCGGATGTGAACGAGTTCAAGCATATCCTATATGACAATCCACTTATTTTTGATGGAAACAGCAAGCCGCAGATAAGCGGTTTTGCGATAACCAACCGGCCGTCTGAACATTTCAGACGGCGGTTGGTTATCGCCAATAAACTTCATTGCTACGGCGTCGCACGGCTTGCCGTTTTGCATCAAAAATAAGTTTATTTGCTATATGGTGTCTCAAACTTCAACCTGCCGCCAACACATACCAGCCCAAAGCCAACGCAGATGCTGCCAGCAGCACCCACGCTCCGGTTTGCACTGTCTCGTGTACTGCCCGTTTATGTTTGCGGTTAAATAAGCGGTTAACCACCAAGCTAAGCAAGGCGACTAAAAAAACAATGCGTAAAATGCGGCCTATCATGGTTCAGCTGTTCCGCCCACAAAGTAAAGCAACCCGTAAAACACCGATGTCCGCCGTTACCGGCGGTGTTTTCGGTTTTATTTTGCCGCCCAAGCATAAAACGCGGCGGCGAATTTATTTAAGAAGCCTGCCGTGCGTTCGTCTGCCACTTTGCCGTTATCCAACGCAGCGGATGCACGGCTGAGAAATACTTCGGGCGCAATCAGCACATCCGCGCCCATCGCCTGCAAACTTTGGCGGATGTGCAAGGCCGCATTGATGCCGCCGTAACTGCCGGGCGAAGCGGTGGCAACAGCCACTTTTTTGCCTGCCCATACGCTTTGACCGCTGGGGCGCGAAGCGATGTCGATGAGGTTTTTCAGAGCCGCCGGCATGGTGCGGTTATGTTCGGGGCTGACCATCAGCACGGCATCGGCGGCTTTCAGCTGGGCACGCACGCGCTCGTAAGCCGGTACGTTCTCGCCGTCGAGGTCTTGGGTATAAAGCGGCAGATCACCGATGTTTACTTCTTCGATTTCCACACCTTCGGGCGCTTGGGCGGTAATGTGTTCTGCAACTGCGCGGTTGATGGATTTGCGGCTCAAACTGCCGATAACGAGAGCGATTTTAGTCATGAATACTCCTGATAAATTGCTGGTTGACGGTTTATCCTGCCCGCACATTTCATCATGCGGAACAGCCGGAAACCTTTACAAAGCCCTCTCTGCGCAACGTTTCTGCTCGGTCCGCTGCAAACGGGGGATGGCAAAGGTCTCAATTAGTTGTGGTTAAAACGATGATCCCGGCTCTTGCAGAAAGGCGATTTCTTCTTCGGTGCTTTCCCGACCTAAAACGGCATTGCGGTGCGGGTAGCGGCCGAAGCGGTCGATAATCACTTTATGTTTGATTTCAAATTCAAGCGCATGGGGTGTGGTATAGCGTTCAAACCATGCCAACGCCTGTTCGTGAATCGCACGGCTTTCGCTGTGCATCAGCGGCATCAGCATAAAGTGGCGTTCGGAAGGCTCCATTTCTTCAAAACCGGGCTGGCGCACGGCTTCCTGAGCCAATGCCACCGCCATATTGTCTTGTGCGAAAGCAATCGGGCTGTTGCGGAACAGATTGCGCGAAAACTGGTCGAGCACAATGATTTCGGCCAGCCGTCCGTGCAGGGTTTCCCGCCAGCCGTCCAATTCGGAATACACGGCTTGCTGCCAAATATCGGCAAAGCGGCTGCGGATTTGCGCGTCGAATTCATCGTTTCCACTAAACCAATAAGGCCGGTTTTGTTCGTCGAACCAAAAATCGAGCACGGTTTGAGGCTTCATCATCATTCCTTCTTTAAAAAACTTTTTGAAAAACAAACACACATTCAGACGGCCGAGGGTGTTAACGGAAACGGTTATAAACCCATTCCAACCTTATTTAAAACAATATATCAGCGGTAAAACAACATCAAAATGCGATAAATGTTTTTTCAGACGGCCTGATACGGTTTAGAATGAAGCCGTCTGAACACTTACCCACCCAAACGAACCGCAAGAAAGGAATCCATATGAAACCTACCCAACAAGACAGCACATTCGACCTCACGCCTGCGGAAGAAATGGAAGCCGAAGAACGCGAACTGATTATTGAAGATTCGGTAGATGATTTGGTTACTTATTCCGACCATCCCTTAAGCGACTGTGAAATCGAAAACAAAAGGCTGCATTTGGAAGACATCAAACCCGAGCCTGAAGACGAATAATCCCTTCGCCAAACTCAGGTTCAACGCCTTTTCGTTTCAAACCTTATTTCAAAGCCCGGATACCCACGGCATCGCGCACTTGATCAAGCAGCACGCGCGCCTGTTTCCGGGCTTTTTGTGCGCCTGCCTGCAAAATATCTTCGATCTGCGCGGGGTTGGCGGTTAAGGCATTGTAGCGTTCGCGCGGTTCGGCCAATTCGGCATTGATTTTCGCGGCAAGCATTTTTTTGGCTTCGCCCCATGCCAAGCCTTCGGCCAGCATTCGCGTGAATTCGGCGGTTTCGGCAGTTGTGGCAAAGGCTTTGTAAATCTCGAACAACGGGCTTTCGTCTGGCTGTTTCGGCTCGCCCGGCTCTTTTAAGTTGGTGATGATTTTATTCACCGATTTTTGGGTTTTCTTATCGTTTTCCCACAGCGGAATGGTGTTGCCGTAGCTCTTGCTCATCTTACGGCCGTCCAAGCCCACCAGCAATTCTACGTTTTCGTCGATTTTCACTTCGGGCAGCGTAAACACTTCTTTAAAGCGGTGGTTGAAACGGCCGGCAATATCGCGCGCCATTTCAACGTGTTGGATTTGATCGCGGCCTACCGGC
Source organism: Neisseria sp. 74A18 (assembly GCF_001308005.1). NCBI lineage: Bacteria > Pseudomonadati > Pseudomonadota > Betaproteobacteria > Neisseriales > Neisseriaceae > Neisseria > Neisseria sp. 74A18. Next base: position 653 of record NZ_LGZA01000033.1, on the reverse strand, counting down.
ACTTCTTGCGCGTTAAACATCAAAATATCGGCGCTCATCAAAATCGGGTAGCTGTACAAACCCATTTCGATTTGGTGGTCTTGGTCTTCCTGCCCTTTATCCAGATTTTCCTGCACCGCCGCTTTGTAGGCATGGGCGCGGTTCATCAGGCCTTTGGCGGTGATGCAGGTCAGAATCCAGTTCAATTCCATGATTTCGGGAATGTCGCTCTGGCGGTAAAATGTGGTTTTTTCGGGGTCTAAACCGCAAGCCAGCCAAGTGGCGGCAACGGCTTGGGTGGATTCGTGAATCAGCTCGGGATCATGGCATTTGATGATGCCGTGGTAATCGGCGAGAAACAGGAAAGATTCGGTATCCGGCGCATGCGAGGCTGCAATCGCGGGGCGGATAGCGCCGACGTAGTTGCCTAAGTGTGGAATGCCGGTGGTGGTTACGCCGGTTAAAACGCGTTTTTTATTCATTTTGTTCTCTTTAAATAAGATTTCAGACGGCCTGTTCAAACAGAGGCCGTCTGAAACGGCAATCATAAAAATCAAGTGGCGGATTATACATCAAACACGGTTTTCAGACGGCCTTTACACACAATCCGCCGCGTTTTTCGTAGAGGCATATCAAACTTATCCACAAGCATATTTTATTAATATTCATATATT
>NZ_LGZA01000032.1:0-29269 GCF_001308005.1 Neisseria sp. 74A18 | reverse complement strand
ATAAGAGACAGATTTATATTTTTCTTTAAGAGATTTGGTATTTTGGCATTTAATGATTCAAATATGGCCAAACACATTACGATAAGGACAATATAAAATGAAATTCAAGCGTGCTCTCTCTTCCGTGTTTGCTTTTATCTTGTTTTCTGCCGCGCAAACCGGCTTTGCCCAAGATATTGCTTTTCATCAAAAAGCTTCCGAAGCCGTTAATCCTATTGTCGGCAACTTGGCGTTAAGCATCGATATCGATGCTTCCGGCCAAGTGAACGGTGCGCGAGTAGTGCGCAGCAGCGGTTCCAAACAGATTGATGCACAAGCGGTTACTTGGATCCGCACGCAACATTTGCGTCCGGTTACCATGAACGGCGATCCGATCAATTTCAGTGCCATTAAAGAAATTAACTTCAGCCAGCCTGCCGCCGTGGAACATGCCGGTTTAAAACGTTAAAGTGTAGGCTGCTTCATAAGCAGCAGCTGAGAAAATACAAAGTAGAGAAAAGCACTCTTATCTAATCGGATAAGAGTGCTTTTTGTTTGGAAAGATGTGCAGTTGGGTTATTTATAACGGTTTGATATTTCGACAAACTGAATACAGATTTTGAAATTTATTTGCCGGATACGCTTTAAATGACACCCCACATCCGCGCAAAAGTATCCGGTAAATGGCAAAAGGCCGTCTGAATACATAATGTTCAGACGGCCTTTTAATTAGATAGGAAAAATTTTATTGCTTAATCAGCTCCAATTCCACGGGAATGGATTTTTCCACGGTTTCTCCGGCAATCACTTTCTTGGCAGCTTCTACGCCCAGTTCTCCGATTTTGGCCGGTTTTTGGGCGACGGTTGCGGCCATTTTGCCGGCTTTAACCGCGGCTTGGGCGTCGTCGGTTGCATCAAAGCCGACCACGATAACGTCTTTTTTATTGGCTGCTTCCAAAGCTTTTACCGCACCTAAGGCCATTTCGTCGTTATGGGCAAATACTGCTTTAATGTTCGGATGGCTTTGCAGAATGTTTTCCATTACGGTCAAGCCTTTGGTGCGGTCGAAATCGGCCGGTTGTTTGGCAACGATTTTAATGGTTTGTTGTGCGTCCATCACTTGATGGAAGCCTTCGCCGCGCTCACGGGCGGCGGAAGAGCCGGGAATGCCTTCCAGCTCAACCATTTCACCGCCTGCGGGCAGTTTGCTGACGATATATTCGGCTGCCATTTTACCGCCGGCAACGTTGTCGGACGCCACATGTGAAGCCACTTCGGCACCTTTCACCGAGCGGTCGATGGAAATAACGGGAATGCCTGCTTTGGCTGCACGGTTGACTGAAGCGGCTGCGGCTTCGGAGTCGGTGGGGTTAATCAGCAGCACTTTGATATTTTGCTGCAGCAAATCGTCCACGCCGGCGGCTTGTTTGCCCGAATCGTCGTTGGCATCCACCACCACCAGTTTTAAACCGAGTTTGTCAGCTTGCGCTTGTGCGCCTTCTTTCAGATTAACGAAAAACGGGTTGTTTTGGGTGGAAATGGCCAAGCCTACGGTGTCGCCGGTTGCAGCTGCGGAAGCGGCGGTTTTGTTGTCGGCCTGTTGTTGGCCGCAGGCGGTAAGCAGAACGCCGGTAATGAGTAGGGCTGAGGCTTTGCGTAAGAATTTCATCGTGGTTCTCCATTGTGAGAGGGTAAGAAAAATCAGGCGTTTTTGCGGTCGAGTAAAACGGCAAACAGAATAACCGCGCCTTTGATAATCAGCTGGTAGTTGGCCGATACGTTCAGCAGGTTGAGGCCGTTGCTCAATACGCCGAGCAACACCACGCCAACGAGTGTGCCGAACAGCCAGCCGCGCCCGCCGGACAGGCTGGTTCCGCCCAATACGACTGCGGCAATCGCGTCCAATTCGTACATCACGCCGGCGTTGGGGCTGGCGGAAGAAAGGCGGCTGGTAACGACCAAAGCGGCCACGGCGGAAAGCATGCCCGATAAAGTATAAACCCAAAGTTTCAGGCTTCTGACTTTCAGGCCGGAAATGCGGGCGACGTCTTCGCTGCCGCCGAGCGCGTAAACGTGGCGGCCGAAACGGGTTTTTTTCAACACAAACCATAAAACGAAGTAAACGGCCAGCATCAACACCACCGGCGTGGGAACGGTGTTGAAAAGATAGCCCGAGCCGATATCGTTAAAGAAGCCGTCTACATTGATGGTAATCGGTTTGGATTGGGAATATTCCTGCGCGATTCCGCGGAAGAGAATCATGGTGGCCAGCGTGGCGATGAAGGGAGCGATGCGGCCTACCGACACCAACAGCCCGTTTACCGCACCGCAGGCGGCGCCGAGCAGAATGCCGATGCAGGATGCCAAAATCGGATCCATGCCTGTCTGAATCAGGCTGGCGGTGATGATGCCGACCAAAGCCAGAATCGCGCCGACCGATAAATCGATGCCGCCGATCAGAATCACAAACGTCATGCCGAAAGCCAGCAGGCCGCTGTATGTTACTTGGCGCAATACGCTGAATAAGTTATTAGAAGTCAGGAAGTTGGGCGTGGCCGCACTCAATACGGCCGACAACACCACCAAACCCAATAAAGGCCCCATTTTTTTGACGGTGGCGCCGATAGACAATGGTTTCATGCTGCGTTTCCTCCGGCTGCCAATGCCATGATTTTTTCTTGGTCAGCCTCTTTGGTATTCAAAATGCCGTTCAGACGGCCTTCGCACATCACTGCCACGCGGTCGGATACGCCGAGCACTTCGGGCAGCTCCGACGAAATCATGATGATGGCTACACCTTCACGGCTTAATTCGTTGATGATGCGGTAAATTTCGGCTTTGCCGCCCACATCTACGCCGCGTGTCGGCTCGTCGAGAATCAGGATTTCCGGCAGTTCCATCAGCCATTTGGCCAACACGACTTTTTGCTGGTTGCCGCCGGAAAGACGGCGCACGGCTTCTTCGGTGTCGGCCACTTTGATTTTCAGCTTCTCAACCGCTTGTTTGATGTAGCTTTTCTCGTGGGCGCGGTCAACCATGCCGTTTTTTACGGGCAGATGCACCAGCGTACTGTTTTCGCGCACGCTCATGTCGAGAATCAAACCTTTGGCTTTGCGGTCTTCGGTAACGTAAGCGATTTTATGGGCGATGGCATGGCGCGGGCTTTTGATTTGCACGGGCTTGCCGTTGATTTTGATTTCGCCTTCCGCCAGCGGGGATAAGCCGAACAAGGTGTTGGCGATTTCGGTGCGCCCCGAGCCGATAAGCCCGGCAAATGCCAGAATTTCTCCGGCACGTACTTCAAAGCTGACGCCGCTGACGTTGAGGCCGTCTGAAAGATTATTGACTTCCAGCTTCACTTCGCCGATGTTGCTGTCGCGTTCGGGAAAACGCTCGTTCAGTTCGCGCCCCACCATCATGCTGACCACATCGTCGAAATGCGTATCGGCAATGGCTTTGGTGCCGACTGAAATGCCGTCGCGCAATACGGTTATGCGTTGGCAGATTTGGAAAATTTCTTCCATGCGGTGCGACACATAAACCAAGCCGACGCCTTTTTCGGCAAGCTGCCGCACAATTCCGAACAAGCGTTGGATTTCAGGCTCGGTTAAGGCGGCGGTCGGCTCGTCCATGATAATCACTTTCGCATCAATCGAAAGCGCGCGGGCGATTTCTACCAATTGTTGCTGACCCACCGATAATTCTTTAATCAAAGTATCGGGGCCGAAGTTGGCCTGCAATGCGGCAAGCTGTTCGGTAACAATTTTGGCCATTTGCTGCTTTTGCAGCACGCCGTGTTTCACGATTTCCCGCCCGAGAAAAAAGTTTTCCGCAACCGTCATTTCCGGCAGCAGGTTGAGTTCTTGGTGGATGATGGCGATGCCTAGCTTTTGTGCGTCGACAGGCGTTTTGATGGTTTCTTCGCGGCCGTCTATCAATACCCGGCCTTCTTCGGCCTGATAAATGCCGGTGAGGATTTTCATCAGGGTGGATTTGCCCGCGCCGTTTTCGCCCATCAGGGCATGGACTTCTCCGGCGCGCAAATCAAAATCCACACCGCGCAACACCTGCACGGGGCCGAACGATTTGTTGATTTGCCGCATCTCTACCAATAATTTCGGCTGGTTCATTAAAACGGCACTCCGGAATGAAGAATAATGTTGGTATAAGGCGTTGTATCGCCGGTGCGGACAACGGCGCGGGCGGTTTGGGAAAGCTGCTTGAGTGCTTCGTGGCTCACGGTTGCGGTTTGAATGCGGTTGTTTTCTGCATGGTTGTGCGCAAACCGCCATAAATCGGCGCTGTGAGCTTCGGTTTCTTTTGCCAGCGTGATTTTTTCCAAGCAGATTTCCTGCAATACGGCATCTAACACCTGCCGCAGTGCGGGTACGCCCAAGCTGACGGCCAAGTCGATGCAGGGAACGCCGTGGGGAACGGGCAGGCCGGCATCACCGATTACCAGCATATCGCCATGCCCCAAAGTGGCGATGAGTTTGGAGAGTTCTGCGTTGAGTACACCTGTTTTTTTCATAATACATGTGTTCCTTTGCGTCAATTCTGAGGCGCGGCCTTACAGAACAGATTTCGGCCTGCTTGCGGCACGCTCGATTTTTTTTAAGCAATCAGAATAACTTCCGATGACAAGCTGTAAGTATAATGGCGGATTCAATCGGTTTTCAACGGGTTTTTGAAAGATTGATAATGTTTGTTAAGATAATTTGATATATTGTTTTATCTTGATAAAAAGGGCTCGGAAAAACAGTTATAAAGGCCGTCTGGAAAGCATTTGGCGCTTTCAGACGGCCTGAGACCTTTGCAAAACCCCCATCTGCGGCGCATTTCTGCGTTGTGCGCTGCTCGCTCGTTTGCCTATCTATATGATATGTCTGCACTCGCTGTGCTGCTACGCCTTGAACTGCATCCGCATCTGGGGGTTTTGCAAAGGTCTCGGCCTTTATTATTGAAACTGTGCCGGGTCTATCGGTGAATGGCGTTGGAAATAGAGCTTTAATGCGTCGGCATCGACATAGCCGGTGTTAACGTATGAAGGTCTGTCGGCCACTTTGGGGTAGCCGTCGCCGCCGTTGGCCAGGAAATCGGGAAGGCTGAGGCGGTAGACTTGATTGTCTTGCAGGGGTTTGCCGCCAATTTGGATATTGCTGATTTTGCCTTCGGCATCGGTTTGGAAAGAAACATTGTCAAATTGGGGATAGCCGCCTGAACCGGGTTTCATTTGGCTTACGGTTTGCAGGTAGCCGCGCAGCTCGGCACCGGTTAATCCTACATAGCCGACAAGGTTGCCGAAAGGCTGCACGCGCAAGATGTCTTTATAGGTGACTTTGCCTGCCTGAATCGAATCGCGGATGCCGCCGCTGTTCATAACCGATAAATCGGCACCGGTGCGCTCGCGTTGCGAACGGGCGATCAGGCGGCCGAGATTGGTGGCTTGGTGGCGGACAATGCTGCGGTCGCCTTCGAGTTTGCCGGTTACGCTACCGACTTCGATGCCGAGTTTTTCATCGGCTTCGTCTTGGTATTTTTTCAGACGGCCTGCCAGTTTTTCGTCTTGCGGGATTTCTTTTTGATAGAGCACATATTCGGTTTTGCCGTCGGCCGTTTCGGTTTTGTATTTCAGGTTGACCGGAATGAGCCGGTAGGATTGTAAAGAGAGTTTGCCGTCTTTAAAGGTAAAGTCGGCGCGCCCCAAATATTTGCCCCATTCGCCTGCCTGCATAATCCAAGTGCCGTTGCGGAAATCGGGGCGGCAGGCTTCGCCGGCACGGTAGTCTTTTTTCAGACGGCCTTCCGAATCGACGCAAACGGTGGTGTGGCTGTGGCCGCCGATAATCAGGTCGAACGATTGCTGCGGCAGCGCCTCGGCCAGACCGATGTCGCTGTTGTAGCCCAAGTGGGTGAGGGCGATTTTGATGTCGGGTTGGCGGCGCTTGAGGTTGTTGAGCATTTTGGAGGCGGCGCGACGGGTGTCATCGAAAGACACGTTTTGGGTATATACCAAATTGGCGGCGGTGGCGGTTTCTTCGGTGGTCAGCCCCACTACGGCGATGCGCAGCCCTTTTTTGTTGAGCATCACATAAGGTTTCACCAAATATTTGCCGCTGTGTTTGTGGCGCACGTTGGCGGAGATAAACGGAAACTTCGCCCATTTTTCCTGCATGCCGAGCATTTGCAGCGGGTTGTCGAACTCGTGGTTGCCCAGAGCCATGGCTTCGTAACCGATGGCGTTCATGGCTTCGATGTCGGGCCGGGCGTTGTGAACGTCGGATTCGGGCACGCCGGTGTTGATGTCGCCTGCATGAAGGATGAGCAGCGAGCCGCCTTTGTGCTGCACTTCTTTTTTGATTTGTTTCACCAGCGTTTGGTGTGCGGCCATGCCGTATTCGCCGCGTTCGTTGGGCCAAAAGCGGCCGTGGGTGTCGTTGGTGTGCAGGATGGTCAGGTGGTAGGTTTTGCCGCTTTGGTAGGCATGGGCAAAGGCGGGCAGAAGCAGGGCGGTAAGCAGGATTTTTTTCATAACGGCACTTCTTTCGTTTGTTCAGATGAAAAGGAAGAATCCGATTCGCTGCGAAGCCAACCGGAAATCGGGGATATTGGTCGAAATCAGTTTATGTGGGAACTACGCGCAATTACATATCCGTGCGTTCGCATTTTATATTAATATCGGTTTACAGTATGAGACATTTGTAAAATCCACACTCGGTTAACCTTATGAGCCTACATCCGATTACAGAGCTTGCGGCAGGTTTGGGCATTGCCTCCGGCTATTACGATATCGAGGGCATTTACCGTCCGGCAAGCGGGCGGGTGCTGGAAAAGCTGGCGGCACGCTTGCAGAAAGACGTGCCTGCCGGCGGGTTTGACGATGTGGCAGCGTTGAACGAAGGTGTGCGCGGTGCGGTCGGTTTGCCGCCGGATTATGCCGGTGCAGACGAGGTGTCGCTGGTTGACGAAGCAGGCAAAACGCAGCAGGCGGAGTGGTCGTTGGGAGAAAACGGCAACCGGCCTGCTGTTTTTTTATCTGTGCCTCAAAGCGGTTATTACCGGCTGACGGTGGGGAAAGGCCGTCTGAAACACCGCGTGTGGCTGGTGGTTGCGCCCGAACAGGCATACTGCCCGCAGCCGCTTTCAGACGGCATGCGGATGAACGGCTTGACGATACAGCTATACAGCCTGCGTTCGGCGCACAACTGGGGCATAGGCGATTATTCGGATTTGGCACGCATGATGGCGTTTGCGGGCGGGCAGGGCGTGGATTTTATCGGCATTAATCCGCTGCACGCGCTGTTTACCGCGAGGCCGGATTATGCCAGCCCGTACAGCCCTTCTTCGCGCGTGTGGCTGAATGCTCTGTATTTGGATGCGGCAAAGGTAATCGAAACCATGCCGTTTGCGGCGCGGGCGCGGGCATGGCTGGAGAGCGGGCATACCCGGGCAAGAATAGCGGCGGTGCGCGAAACCGAAACGGTGGATTATGCGGCGGTATGGGCGTTGAAAAAAGAAGCCCTGCTGTTGGTGTTCGAAGCGTTTGAAAACGAGCGCGGCCCTTCGGCAAAACCTTTTCAGACGGCCTTTGAGCAGTTTGCGGCAGAAAAAGGCGAAGGGCTGTACGGTTTTGCGCTGTTTGAAGCTTTAGACAACCATTATGCCCGCCGGGACGGCACAGAAGTAGGGTGGACGGCGTGGCCGTCTGAATTTCACGATCCGCACGCAGAGGCCGTAGAGGCGTTTGCTCGGGCGCATCAAGGCGAAATCCGTTTTTATATGTGGCTGCAATGGTTGTGCGCACAGCAGCTTGAGACCGCAAACGATGCCGCACGGGCGCACGGCGTGCCGCTCGGCGTGTATGGCGATTTGGCGGTGGGTGCGGCGCGGGGCAGCGCAGACACTTGGTTGGCACGTCAGCAATATTGCATGGATATGTCGATAGGTGCGCCGCCCGACCCGCTAGGCCCGGCGGGGCAAAACTGGAACTTGCCGCCGTATCATCCGCTGGTGATGAAGCGCACCGGCTGCCGCAGTTTTATCGAAGTATTGCGCGCGAATATGCGTTGGTACGGCGTGCTGCGTATCGATCATGTGATGTCGCTGTGCCGCCTGTGGTGGGTATTGGGCAGCGAAACGGCCGATCAGGGCGCTTATGTGCATTATCCGCAGGAAGTGCTGTTTGCCGTTACCGCCTTGGAAAGCCACCGCTGCCGCTGCGTGGTAATCGGCGAAGATTTGGGCACGGTGCCTCAAGACACCCGCCGGCTGCTCGACCGCTACCGCATTTTTTCTTATAAGGTAATGTATTTCAGCCGCCACGATTATGCTTTCGAGCACCCCGAATTTTACCCGCAGCAGGCGCTTGCCGTGATCAGTACGCACGACGTGGCGCCGCTGGCTGGCTGGTGGGCGGGGCGCGATGTGCAAACCATGTATGCGCTCGGCACTTTGGTTGGCGAACATGCTTTTCAGACGGCCTCGGCACAGCGCAGCCGCGATAAAGAAGACCTGCTCAATGCGCTCAAATACACCCGTTGCCTGCCTTTCGATTACAGGCCGTCTGAAACCGCCGATCATGTGCTGACGAACGCCGTTCACCGTTTCGGTGCCGAGAGCCGCAGCCTGCTTTACGCCGTGCAAATCGAAAACCTGCTGGGCATGACCGAAAACTTCAATGTGCCCGGTGTGGCGGGCGGCTATCCCAACTGGGCGCGCAAACTGCCTTTGCCGGTAGAAGCGTTTGTTAACCATCCCTTTATCGTGCAGCAACTTGCCATGCTCAACGAGGTGCGTATGAGAAAAAACAGCCTGAGGGCGCCCTATCCGCCGCCCGACCAAACCGAACGCGACACCATCGACAGCCTGTTTTACGCCACACACGGCAATCCGTTTGCGTATCTCGGCCGTCATCCGCTGCCGGGCGGGGGCGAAACGGTGCGCTGCCTGATGCCCGATGCGCTGAGTGTGGACATTGTGGCGCGTGATGGCGGCAGACTGCTGACCGCCACCGAAAAACTCGACGACAGAGGTTTTTTCGCCGCCGTGTTGCCGCCCGATGCGCCCGATTATGCCTTGAGCGTGCAATACAGTGCGCAAGGGCCGTCTGAAACCGTTGAAGACCCCTACCGCTACGGTCCGCATTTGCAGGCAACCGACGAATGGCTGCTTGCCGAAGGTACGCATTTGCGCCCTTATGAGGTTTTGGGCGCGCATTGTGTTGAAATCGACGGCGTTCGGGGCGTGAATTTTGCCGTGTGGGCGCCCAATGCCCGACGCGTTTCGGTAATCGGCACGTTTAACCGCTGGGACGGCCGCCACCATGTGATGCGCCGACATGCCGAAAGCGGCATTTGGGAAATCTTTATCCCCGCCGTGCCGTTCAATGCCCTGTATAAATTCGAAATACGCGGTTCAGACGGCCGCGTTTACCAAAAAGCCGACCCCTACGCTTTCGCCGCCGAACTGCGCCCGACCACCGCTTCGGTGGTGCGCGGCCTGCCCGACAAAATGCCCGAACCCGCATTCCGCGCCCGCGCCAATGCCATCGACAGCCCGATAGCGATTTACGAAGTGCATCTCGGCTCGTGGCGGCGCAATCTGGAAAACCATTTCTGGCTCACCTACGAAGAATTGGCAGAAGAATTGGTAGGCTATGTGAAAGACATGGGATTTACCCATATCGAGCTGTTGCCGCTTTCCGAATACCCGTTTGACGGTTCGTGGGGCTATCAGGCCACGGGGCTGTATGCGCCGACCAGCCGCTTCGGTTCGCCGCAGCAGTTGCAGGCATTGGTTAGCGCGGCGCACAATGCGGGTATCTGCGTGATACTCGATTGGGTGGTCGGCCATTTTCCTGCCGACGAGCACGGTCTCGGCCGTTTCGACGGCACGCCGCTTTACGAACATGCCGACCCGCGCGAAGGCTACCATCAAGACTGGAACACGCTGATCTACAATTTCGGCCGTGCCGAAGTGAAAAATTTCCTGCAAGGCAATGCTTTATATTGGATTGAGCGTTTCGGTTTCGACGGGTTGCGCGTCGATGCCGTGGCCTCGATGATTTACCGTGATTATTCGCGCAAAGAGGGCGAGTGGATTCCCAACCGCTACGGCGGGCGCGAAAACTTGGAAGCCATCGCCTTTCTGCGCGACACCAACACCATGTTGCAGCAACATGCCCCTGCCGTGGCCGCAATGGCCGAAGAATCCACCTCGTTTGCCGGCGTAACCCGTGCCGAAGGGTTGAATTTCCACTACAAATGGAACATGGGCTGGATGAACGACACGCTGCGCTATATGCGGGAAGACCCGATCAACCGCAAATACCACCACAATCTGATGACCTTCGGCATGATGTACCAATACAGCGAAAACTTTATCCTGCCGCTCTCGCACGACGAAGTGGTGCACGGAAAAGGCTCGCTGCTGGCGAAAATGCCCGGCGACTGCTGGCAGAAATTTGCCAATCTGCGCGCCTATTACGGCTTTATGTATGCCCACCCCGGCAAAAAGCTGCTGTTTATGGGCAACGAATTTGCGCAAGGGCGGGAATGGAACTACAACGAGCCGCTCGATTGGTTTTTGCTCGAAGAACAACACGGCGGCCTGTGGCACAAAGGCGTGCAGGATTTCGTGCGCGACCTTAACCATACTTACCGCAGCCATGCGCCGCTTTACCAGCTCGACCAATGGCCCGAAGGTTTCGAGTGGCTGGTGGCCGACGACGGCAACCATTCGGTATTTGCGTTCGAGCGGCGCGACCGCAACGGCAACCGCCTGATTGCCGTGAGCAATTTCACACCCGTAGTGCGCCATCATTACCGCATCGGCGTGAATGCGGCAGGTGTGTACCGCGAAATACTCAATTCAGACGGCCTGCAATATCAGGGCAGCGGTGTGTCGTGCGGCGCGCAAACGGCTACGCAGGCCGTTGAATCGCACGGTAAGGCGCAGTCGCTGGAGCTGACTTTGCCGCCGCTGGCTACGGTGTGGCTGTATCTGGCAGCCGACAGTAAACCGGCTTGAAGAAAATAATTTTGACGATGATAAAAGTATGCTTTCAGACGGCATCAAACGGTGCAACAGGCCGTCTGAACAAGCAAAACAACCGTAAACCGCAAGAGGAAACGCCACAACAGACGGCATCAAACGGTGCGGCAGGTTGGGCGGGAGGTATATAGCGTGCAGGCACGTTTCTTTGGAATAGGGCAGCTGATACCGCTGCTGGCAGTATCGGTATTGTGCATGATGGGTTCGCAATCGCCCGCTTTGAGCGGTTGGGGAATCAGCTCGCTGACGCTGGCGATTGTGGCCGGCATGTTGCTCGGCAATACGCTGATGCTGCGTATGCCCGCTTTATGGCCGCAGGGCATTGCGTTCAGCAAAACCTACCTGTTGCGGGTGGGCATCATGCTTTACGGTTTCAGGCTTACCTTGAGCCAAGTGGCTTATGTGGGCTGGCCTGCTTTGTTGGCCGATGCGGCGGTGGTGGCGGTAACCATGCTGCTGGCCGTGAAGTTGGGCAAACGGTTTCGGCTCGATGCCAAAACGGCCGCATTGGTGGGCGCGGGCAGTGCAGTGTGCGGTGCGGCGGCGGTATTGGCGGCGCAGCCGGTGGTCAAAGCGCAAGAGCGCGATGTGGGCGTGGCGGTGGCAACCGTGGTGGTGTTCGGCACGCTGGCGATGTTTGTGTATCCGCTGTTGGCCGTATCGCTGCTGCCCGCAGATGCTTCTGCCGCCGCATGGTTCGCATGGGGCATTTATACCGGCTCTACCGTGCACGAAGTGGCGCAAGTAGCGGCGGCCGGTGCGGCGGTTAACCCTGCCGTGGCTGATGTGGCGGTGATTACCAAAATGATTCGGGTTATGCTGCTGGCGCCGCTGCTGCTGGTGCTTCCGGCTTTAACAGGCGGGCAGGGAGGGCAAGCAAACGGCAAACGCTTTGCCGTGCCGTGGTTTGTGCCGGCATTTTTGGCGATGGTGGCTTTGAACAGCTGGTTTCCGCTGCCGCCGCACATTCATCAGGCGGTGCTGACGCTGGATACGCTGCTGCTTGCCACGGCCATGTTTGCGCTGGGATTAACAACCCGCTGGCAGGCGGTGCGGGCGGCGGGCATCAAACCGCTGCTGTTGGCAGGCGTGCTGGCGGTGTGGCTGATGATAGGCGGCGGGGCGTTGTCGTATGCCGGATATTGGCTGTTTAAATAACGCAGGCCGTCTGAAAAACAGGATTGACCATAACAACACACCATAAAAGAAAAGCAAACCAAACCATGACCTTACTGCGGCAACACCACAACGGAGCGGAAATTTCAGACGGCCTGCCTTACCCCTTGGGGGCAACGGTTAGAGACGGCGGCGTGAATTTTGCGGTGTTTTCTTCGTCGGCCGAAAAAATCGAGTTGTGCCTGTTTGAAGGCGGAACAGAAACCCGCATCACGCTGCCGGCCAAGAGCGGCGGCGTGTTTCACGGTTTTGTGCCAAACATCGCTTCGGGGCAGCGTTACGGCTATCGGGTTTACGGCACGCACTATCCCGAATTGGGGCTGTTGTTCAATCCGCAGAAACTGCTGCTCGACCCTTATGCGAAAGCGGTGGACGGCAAACCGCAATACCGCAATGAACGTGAGTTGGCACATTTTCATTACCGCAACGGCAGCGACAATGCAGCCGTTGCGCCCAAAAGCGTGGTGGTGGAAGAGCAGCCCTTCGACTGGGAAAACGACCGCCACCCTAACACGCCGTGGGCGCAAACCGTTATCTACGAAGCGCATGTGAAAGGGCTGACCAAACTGATGCCGGATGTGCAACATGCCGGAACGTATGCCGCATTGGCCGACGGGCGCGTGATAGGCCGTCTGAAAGCCTTGGGCATTACCGCCGTGGAGCTGCTGCCTATTCAGACGCATCTCGACGAATACCATTTGCAGCAGCGCGGCTTGTCGAATTATTGGGGATACAACACCTGCTCGCACTTTGCGGTGGAAACCGGTTATGCCGCCGACCCGCAGCAAGCCGCCAACGAACTGCGCCGTGCCGTGAAAGCCCTGCACCAAGCCGGTATCGAAGTGATTTTGGACGTGGTGTACAACCATACCGCCGAGCAGGATTTGGACGTCGGCCTGATGTTGTGCCAGCGCGGCATCGACAGCCCCGCCTGGTATTGGCAGGACGGCGAAGGCCGCCTGTGCAATTGGACGGGTTGCGGCAATACCGTGCAGATTGCCGGCCATAATGCCACCCGCTGGGTAATGGACAGCCTGCGTTATTGGGTGCAGTCTTTCCATATCGACGGCTTCCGCTTCGATTTGGGCACGGTGTTGGGGCGCGAACCCGACTTTCACAGTAACGCCCGTTTTTTTCAGACGGCCCGGCAAGACCCCGTGCTGGCAGGGCGCAAACTGATTGTCGAACCGTGGGACATCGGCGCAGGCGGCTACCGCTTGGGGCAGTTTCCCTACCCGTTTGCCGAATGGAACGACCGCTTCCGCGACGATATGCGCGCGTTTTGGCTACAGGGCAGCGGCAACGTAGGCATATTTGCCGAACGGCTGGCCGGATCGTCCGACATTTTCCAAGCACGCGGCAGGCAGCCTTCTGCGGGTGTAAACTTTATCACCGCACACGACGGATTTACCCTGCAAGATTTGGTCAGCTATAACGACAAACACAACGAAACCAACGGCGAAGGCAACCGCGACGGCCACAGCCATAATTTAAGCTGGAACCACGGCGCAGAAGGCGAAACCGACGATGCCGCCGTCAACCTCGCCCGCAGCCGCACCGTCAAAGCCCTGTTGGCCTCGCTGCTGTTGTCCAACGGTACGCCGATGCTCACGGCGGGCGACGAATCCGGCAACAGCCAGCAAGGCAACAACAACGGTTATTGCCAAGACAACGAAATATCTTGGCTCGATTGGCACCGACGCAACGAAGAACGGGAACAATACACGCGCGAACTCTTGGCCGTGCGCCGGGAAATACCGCTGCTTAAAGAAGATGTCTGGTGGAGCAGCCGCCGCGTGCAATGGCTCAATTCAGACGGCCTCGAAATGAAAAGCCGCGATTGGGACGACCGAACCGCAAAAGCACTACAAATCAGAATAGACAACAAATGGCTGCTGCTGGTGAACGGCAAGCACAGCCCGCAAACATTCGTTTTACCGCACGGCCGCTGGGTGTGCCGCCTCGCCCCAGAAGATGCGCCCGTGTCGGTTCAGCCCGAATGCAGCGTTTCCCATGCAGGCATTTGGATTTTTGTTGAAACCGGAGAAACTGTATGAATACCTTAAAGCAAGATAACCTGACTTTCGAGCCGGAAAGAATGCTTCACAACACCGATATCGCCAAAAATACGCTGGTGTTGATTCTCGCCGGCGGACGCGGCTCGCGCCTGCACGAAATGACCGACCGCCGTTCCAAACCCGCCGTATATTTCGGCGGCAACTGGCGCATCATCGACTTTACCCTGTCGAACTGCCTTAATTCCAACCTGCTCAAAATCGGCGTCATCACCCAATACGAAGCCCATTCGCTGCTGCGCCACCTCCAACACGCTTGGTCGTTTTTACCGCGCGAACGCGGCCAGTTTGTCGATATGCTGCCCGCCCGCCAGCAAATCGACGAAAGCATGTGGTATCGCGGCACCGCCGATGCCGTGTGGCAAAACGTGCCGATTATGAAAGAGCACTACAAGCCCAAATATGTGCTGATTTTGGCGGGCGACCACATTTATAAAATGGACTATATGCAGATGCTGCGCGACCACATCAACAGCGGCGCCAAATGCACCGTGGGCTGTATCGAAGTCAAACGCAGCGAAGCCAGCGAATTCGGCATCATGGCCGTGAACGAAAACCTTAAAGTTCAAGAGTTTGTAGAAAAACCCGCCGATCCGCCCGCCATGCGCGAAAAGCCCGACCATTCGCTGGCCTCTATGGGCATTTATGTGTTCAACACCGATTATCTGTATGAAGTGCTGGAAGACGAAGTGCGCCAACCCGACACCCACCACGATTTCGGCAAAGACATCATTCCGCGCGCATTGAAAGACGGCGTACTCTACGCCCATCCGTTTGAACGCTCCTGCACGGGGCGCAATACCGAGGGCAGCATTTACTGGCGCGACGTCGGCACGCTCGACAGCTATTGGCGCGCGCACATGGATTTGGTTACCGAGCACCCGCAGCTTAACCTGTTCGACCGCAACTGGCCGGTGATCGGCCTGCCCACGCAATCCATGCCCACCAAGTTTTTCTATAAAGACCGCAACTGCCGCACGCTGGACAATTCGCTGGTCGGCGGCGGCTGCATCATTACCGATGCCGAAATCAGCTCGTCGGTGCTGTTTGACCGCATTACCGTGAACGAAGGTTCGGTAATCGATTCGGCGGTGATACTCCCCAGCGTACATATCGGTAAAAACTGCCGTCTGAAAAACTGCATTATCGAGCGCAACTGCATCATCCCCGACGGCATGGTTATCGGCTACGATGCCGGGCTGGATGCCGAACGCTTCCGCATCAGTTCGAGCGGCGGAGTGGTGCTGGTTACGCCTTCGATGCTGGAAAAACTGGCGCAGTCCGAAAAAATGAAAGCCGCGGTAAAAGAGCAGGTGGAAAAGGGCGATTATCTGATTTAAACCCTTTTTCAGACGGCCTCAGAGCAGGGCGGAGCACACAATCAACCATCCGTGCGGGAATTGGGAAAAACCGCCCGCTTGCCTGCCTGTTGATATGCTTGTATCCGCTATCTTTACCGGTCTTTTCAGGCAGGGGGTGCAGTGCTTGATATAATCGGCCTTCGCAACCGCCGGCTTACAGTCGGGCTTTATAACAAGATTCACGAACACAACCGAGAGGACACCGGATGATCAACAGAGTAGGGCATTTTTTCCGCAGCGAACCTGCTGCCGGCATCGTATTGATGGCGGCGGCGGTGTTGGGCATGTGGGCAGCCAACTCCCCCTTCGCTTCAACGTATTTCGGCACTTTGGAAAGCTATGTGGCCGGATTAAGCGTACTGCATTGGGTAAACGACGGCTTGATGGCCGTGTTTTTCCTGTATGTGGGTTTGGAAGTAAAACGCGAGCTGCTGGAAGGCGAGCTGGACAACAACAGCAAGCGGTTTCTGCCCGCTTTGGCGGCAATGGCGGGATTGGCCGTGCCTGCGCTGGTGTATTTGGTCTTCAACCGTTCGGGAGCGGGAGCCGACGGCTGGGCCGTGCCTGCCGCCACCGATATTGCTTTTGCTTTGGGCGTGCTGGCGTTGCTGGGTTCGCGCGTGCCGCCTTCGCTGAAAATTTTTCTGACGGCGCTGGCGATTATGGACGACTTGGCCGTTATTGTGATTATCGCCCTGTTTTATACCGAGCAGATTGCTTGGCTTTATCTGGGCTTGGCGGCATTAACGCTGCTTGCTTTGTTTATGCTTAACCGCAAAGGCGAATTACGCAGCCTGCCTTACTTGGTGTTGGGTTTGCTGTTGTGGTTTTTCTTCTTGAAATCAGGCATTCACGCTACTTTGGCGGGTGTGCTGCTGGCGTTTACCGTTCCGCTGCGCGTAACCGATTCGATTATCGAGCCGCCGCTGCTCAAATGGGAGCACGGTTTGGAAAAATGGGTGTCTTTTTTGGTGGTGCCGGTATTCGGTTTTGCCAATGCAGGCGTTTCGTTTGCGGGATTTTCGCTCTCGGCATTGTGGTCGCCCGTGGTGTTGGGCATTGCGCTGGGGTTGTTCATCGGCAAACAGCTGGGGATTTTCGGCATGGTTTGGCTGGCGGTTAAGCTCGGTTGGGCGAAGCTGCCGGAAGGCGCAACGGTGCTTCAGGTGTACGGCGTGGCTTTGCTGTGCGGCATCGGTTTCACCATGAGCCTGTTTATCGGCATGTTGGCATTTGACGATGCCCAACTGCAAGATTACAGCAAAATCGGCGTGTTTTTAGGTTCTTTTTTGGCCGGGGCGGCAGGATATGTCGTGTTGCGTTTTGCTCCGTCGCGACGTATCTGAATACAGCCGACTACATACAACACGGGCGGCTTCAAGCGTGAAGGCCGTCTGAAAACACACATCAAAACCGCATCAATATTTTCAATGTTTAGAAAGGTAGTGGTATGAAGATTCTGCATGTAACTTCCGAGCTGTATCCTTTGATGAAAACCGGCGGTTTGGCCGATGTGTTGGGTTCGCTGCCCTTTGCCCAATTGGAAAACGGCGACGATGTGCGCGTGGTAATGCCTTATTACCGCCACACCCGCGAAGTGGTGGCAGACACGGTGGAGGTGGCGCAGTGCGATACGTTCGGCGGCCGTGTGGTTATCCGTTATGTCCGATTTAAGGGTTTGGGGCTGTATTTGATTGATGCGCCGCATCTGTATGACCGTCCGGGCAATCCTTATCACGATCCGAATTATTTCGATTATGCCGACAACGTGATCCGTTTCGGCATATTGGGCTGGGCGGCCGCAGCCTTAGCCACCGGGTTGGATGCGCTGTGGGGCAAAGCCGATATCCTGCATGCACACGATTGGCAGGCCGGTTTGGCACCCGCTTATCTCAATGCTTGGAATGCTTATATCAAAAGCGTATTCACTGTCCACAATATTGCCTATCAAGGCATGTTCCAATCCAAACACCTGCCGGAACTTGATTTGCCGTGGGAAATGTTCCATATCGACGGTGTGGAATTCCACGGTCAGATTTCGTTTTTGAAAGCCGGTTTGTTTTATGCCGACCTGATTACCACCGTGAGCCCGACATACGCCGATGAAATCACCAGAGAACCTGCTGCAAACGGTTTGTCGGGTTTATTATCGGCCCGACGCGACGAAGGCCGTCTGAAAGGCATTCTCAACGGTGTCGACAATACGGTGTGGAACCCCCGAACCGACACCGCATTGGCGAAAAACTACCATGCCCAAGCGATGCAGGGGAAAACAGCCGATAAGGCCGACATCCAAACCTTTTTCGGTTTGAATCCCGACGAAAAAGCCATGTTGGCGGTGATGGTGTCGCGGCTGACCCCGCAAAAAGGCGCAGATCTGCTGCTCGAATCGCTGCATGAACAACTCTCCGCCCACGCTGATTTGCAGTTTGTTTTGCTCGGCAGCGGCGCACCGGAATTGGAGCAGGCATTTTCACGCTTGGCCGAGCAATATCCGCAACAGGTCGGCGTATATATCGGCTACAACGAAGAACTGGCACACCGTTTGATCGGCGGCGGCGATGTGATTCTGATTCCCAGCCGTTTCGAGCCGTGCGGTTTAACCCAACTCTACGGCCTCAAATACGGCACGCTGCCGCTGGTGCGCCGCACGGGCGGTTTGGCTGATACGGTCGTCCACACCGATGAAGAAACCCTGAACAACAAAACCGCCACCGGTTTTATGTTCGACGAACCTACCGCCAACGCCTTGGGCGGCGCCATCAAACAGGCTTTGGCGTTATGGCGCAATCCGAGTGCTTGGCCGACGGTGCGCGAACAGGCCATGGCACAAGATTTCGGCTGGCACAAAGCGGCTCAAGCCTATGCCGAATGCTACCGCCGCCTGCTCGGTTAAACGAAAGCCGGTGTTTGATATTTCAGACGGCCTCTTTAACTTTATACGCTTGATAAACAGCAGCTTTGCCGGAAACAAAACCACAAAAACAAACGGCAAAGCTGTCGCCCAACTGAATTTTCCCAATAAAAGGCTTGATTATGATTTCAAAGCTCCCTTTGCCCGAATACGAATACGCCATGCCCAAACCCGATGCGGATTTGGTACGCAAATCGATTGTGTATAAGCTGATTTTCATTTTGGGCGTTGATCCGCGCGATGCCACCCCCCAACAATGGCTGAACGCCGCCATTTTTGCCGCACGCGATTTGGTTACAGAAAGCTTTTTGAAAACCCGCCGCAGCCACGAAGACCACGGCAAGCGCACGGTTTATTATTTGTCGATGGAATTTCTGATGGGGCGTTCGTTTGTCAACTCGCTGATTAACGAAGGCGTTTACGATGCGTTTAACGAGGCGTTCAGCCAGCTCGGTTTGGATTTTGCCGACGTATGCGAACAAGAAGACGACCCCGGTTTGGGCAACGGCGGTTTGGGCCGCTTGGCCGCCTGTTTTTTAGATTCGCTCGCCACGCTGCGTATTCCCGCAGTCGGTTACGGTATCCGCTACCAATACGGCATGTTCAAACAGGAAATCGTTGACGGCCAGCAGATAGAAAAGCCCGATTTGTGGTTGGATAACGATATGCAGTGGCAGTTTGCGCGCCCGCACAAACGCTATCCCGTTTATTTCGGCGGCCGCATGCACGTTAACGGCAACATCAAACATTGGGAACCTGCCGAACAGATCACCGCATTGGCTTATGATGAAGTGATTCCCGGCTACGGCGGCCAAATCGCCAACCCTTTGCGTTTGTGGACGGCGCACGCAGGCGATGCGTTCGATTTGGCCAACTTCAACCAAGGCGATTATTTTGCCGCCATGCGCGAGCAAACCAGTAACGAAAATATTTCGCGCGTACTTTACCCCAACGATTCAACCGAAATCGGCCGCGAGCTGCGCCTGAAACAGGAATATTTCTTGGTGTCTGCATCGATTCAAGACATTCTTGCCCGCCACAAATGCCGCTTCCCCAATATCAGAACACTGGCCGACACGGTGGCGATTCATCTCAACGACACCCATCCCGTGTTGGCAATACCCGAATTGATGCGGATTTTGATAGACGAAGAAGGCTTGAGCTGGGAAGAAGCATGGAGCATCAGCTGCCGCGTATTCTCCTACACCAACCACACCCTGATGAGCGAAGCGTTGGAAACTTGGCCGGTCGATTTAATGGGGCGTTTGCTGCCGCGCCATCTCGACATTATTTTTGAAATCAACGAGCATTTTCTCGATGCTTTGCGCGCCATCGGCAAAAACGACGGCGATTTCATCCGCCGCGTGTCGATTATCGATGAAGAACACGGCCGCCGCGTGCGCATGGCTTGGTTGGCCGTGGTCGGTTCGCACAAGGTCAACGGCGTGGCCAAAATCCATTCGGACTTGATGAAAACTTCGATTTTTGCCGATTTCGCCCATATTTTCCCCGACCGCTTTACCAATGTAACCAACGGCGTTACGCCGCGCCGCTGGATTGCCGTAGCCAACCGGCCCTTGAGTCAATTCTTAGATAAAAATCTCGGCGGGCAAGATTGGCGGCTGCATCTGGACCATCTCTCGGGCTTGAATAACTTGGCGGACGACCCCGAAGTGCAGGCCGGGTTTGCCGAAGTGAAACAAGCCAACAAACAGCGTTTGGCGGATTACATTGAAAAAGAGCTGGGCATCAGCGTCAACCCTCAAGCCTTGTTCGATGTGCAAATCAAGCGCATTCACGAATACAAGCGGCAGGCGTTGAACGTTATGCACATTGTCGACCGCTACAACAAAATTCTCGAAAACCCTGATGCCGATTGGCAGCCGCGTGTGTTCATTTTTGCCGGTAAAGCTGCTTCGGCCTACTATATGGCCAAAAAAATCATCCGTTTGATTAACGATGTGGCTAAAGTGATCAATAACGACCAACGCATCCGCAACCTGATTAAAGTGGTGTTTATCCCCAATTACAGCGTGAGTTTGGCGCAGATGATTATTCCGGCCGCCGATTTGTCGGAACAGATTTCACTTGCAGGCACCGAGGCTTCCGGCACGGGTAACATGAAGTTTGCCCTGAACGGCGCACTCACCATCGGCACGCTGGACGGTGCCAACGTAGAGATTTTGGAGCATGTGGGCGAGGAAAATATTTTTATTTTCGGCAACACCGTCGAACAGGTAGAAGCCATCCGCCGCGAAGGTTACGACCCCATCAGCTACCTCGAAGCCGACAGCGACTTGCGCCGTGTCGTCAAACAGATCACCACAGGCCATTTTTCTCCGCAAGAGCCTAACCGTTATAACGACGTGATGCAGGCTTACGGCGATTATTACCAACTGATGGCCGATTTCCGCAGTTATATCGAGGCGCAAGAGCGTGCCGACCAGCATTACCGCGATACCGCCAAATGGCGGCGTTCCGCACTGATCAACATTGCCAACATGGGTTATTTCTCGTCAGACCGTTCGATTCAGGATTACTGCCGCAACATTTGGTATATCGATCCGATTAGCGAGGCAGAGCTGCCTAGAGATGATGAGTAAATAGAAGCAGGAAAAGCTGTCAGGCCGTCTGAATACATTTCAGGCGGTCTTTGTTATAATCGCCGTTTATGTTTTCAGACGGCCTCCAATCATGAATAAAGAACTGCTCGGCCTTTTCTTTCTGCCCGTCGGCGTTATTTTTATGTCGATGGCGGCATTGTGGCAGATGTATGTGGTTATGACGGAAAGCTACACCCTTAACCGTTTTAAAGACAAACAACTGGTTTGGGTGGTGAGCGCATTGTTTTTCAGTTTCAGCCTTGCCGTCTATTGGTTTTGCCCCAATGCCCGCAAAAAAGGCATCATTTTTGCCTTGTTGGGCGGCAGTGGTGCGCTGATGTATGTTTTGGCAAAAATATGGCTGCCGTTTAAACCATAACGTTGGTTGCGTATCTGTTTTCAGACGGCCTGAAGCTTTATTGCCGCTGCGGCTACATTCGCTTTCAGCAACAAGCCAAAAACCGCTATAATCCAAGCATCTTACCCCGTTCGGTTTCCGTACCATGATCAGCCAGTTTAAGCACATCGGCATCATTCCCCGCCCGCAAACGCCCAATATTCAGGAAACCCTGCATACTTTGGTGGCGTTTCTCAGCAGCAAACAGCTGGATATCTATCTAGATAAAGCCAGTATCGACGACGGCTCGGTATGTGCCGAAGATATGGATGTGTGCCGCATCATCGAAAAAGCCGATTTCGGCAAAAAATGCGATTTGGTGATTGTATTGGGCGGAGACGGCACGTTTCTCTCCGTTGCCAGAGTAATCGCTCCTTTCCGTGTGCCGGTTATCGGCGTCAATCAAGGCCATCTCGGCTTTTTAACCCAAGTACCGCGCGAGCAGATGACACAGATGTTAAACGGCATGCTGTCGGGAAAATATCTGCCTGAAGAGCGCATTTTGCTCGAAACCTCATTGGTGCGCGACGGCGAAACCGTTACCACTTCACTCGCTTTAAACGATGTGGTGCTGTCGCGCGGCGGCGCAGGGCAGATGATTGAATTTGAAGTTTTCATCGACAGAGAATTTGTTTATACCCAGCGTTCAGACGGCCTGATTGTTTCCACGCCCACAGGTTCCACCGCTTACGCGCTGGCAGCAGGCGGACCGATTATGCAGGCCAGTTTGCGGGCGTTTACCTTGGTGCCGATTTGCCCGCAATCCATGACCAACCGCCCCATTGCGATTGCCGACACCTGCGAGATTGAAATTCTGATTACCAAAAGCGGCGATGCCCGCGTTCATTTCGACGGCCAATCTTTCTTTGATGTACAGAATTTCGACCGCATCAGAATCCACCGCTACCGCCATCCTTTGCGCGTTCTGCATCCTACCGATTATCAATACTACAAAACGCTGCGCCAAAAACTGCATTGGGGCGAACAGTTGGTTTGACGGTTTGAGTTCGGCTCGGGCAGGCGTGAGCCTGTATAATCGCCGTTTTCAGTTTTTCTAAGGATTTCCCGTTGTGACGCAATCTGCCGATTATCAACAACAGCTAAACGATAAAATCAGTTATATCAAAGATTTATTCAAAGCCATTCCCATCCCCGAATTAGAAGTTTTCGCCTCGCCAGAAAAGCATTACCGTATGCGCGCAGAGTTCCGCGTGTGGCATGAAGGCGAAGAAATGTTCTACGCCATGTTTGAAAAAGGCCGTAAAGCAGGGGGAGCAACCTTGGTGCGTTGCGATTCTTTTGCCCCGGCCTGCGAAGCCATCAACCGTTTGATGCCCAAACTGCTTGAAGCTGCCGATGCCGTGCCGGTATTGAAAAACCGTTGGTATCAGGTTGAGTTTTTGGCTACTTTGAGCGGCGAAATGCTGGTTACCATGATTTATCATAAACAGCTTGACGAACAATGGCGGGCTGCGGCACAAGATATGCAGGAAAAGCTCGGCATCCATATCATTGGCCGCAGTAAAGGGCAAAAAATTGTTTTAACTCAGGATTTTGTTACCGAAACGCTCAATGTGGCTGGTGCTTCTTTCATTTACCGCCAATATGAAGGCAGCTTTACCCAACCCAATGCCGGCGTGTGCGAACACATGCTGGCATGGGCATGCGACGTAGCCCGTTCTTTAAACGGCGATATGCTGGAGCTGTATTGCGGCAACGGTAATTTCACCCTGCCGTTGGCACGCTATTTCCGGCAGGTTCTGGCTACCGAAGTGTCTAAAACTTCCGTTCAGGCGGCCTTATGGAATATACAGGCCAACCGCAGCAACAATATAAAGATCGCCCGATTGTCGGCAGAAGAGTTTACCGAAGCCTATACCGGCGTGCGTGAATTCCGCCGCCTGAAAGAGCAGGGTATTTCATTGAATGATTACTGCTTTTCTACGATTTTCGTTGATCCGCCCAGAGCAGGGGTTGACAACGAAACTTTAAAGCTGGTTAAGCAGTTCGACAACATTATCTATATTTCGTGTAACCCCGAAACGCTGCGTGAAAATATGGATGTGCTGGCAGACACCCACCATATCCGCCGCATGGCTTTGTTTGACCAGTTCCCGTTCACCCACCATATCGAAAGCGGTGTGTGGCTGGAGAAAAAATAAAGTTGATTCGGTCTGGAAACGCATCGGGTACAGCAAATCAACTGTATTTGCGAATATGCCGAACCGACAAAACAGCCGCTGAAAAGTAATTCATGCGGCTTTTGCTTTATTTTGTTTGTGGTGGAGCAAATTTATCGTTAAGCGTTAAACAGCCAAGGTTGTGCGGCTTTTCGCTCTTCTTCAAATGCTTTGATTTCATCGGCGTGTTGCAGGGTCAGGCCGATTTCATCCAAGCCGTTGAGCAAACAGTGCTTGCGGTGTTCGGTAATTTCGAAAGTAAATGATTGGCCGCCGGGCGTGGTCAAAGTCTGTTTTTCCAAATCAATAGATAAGCGGTAGCCTTCGGTGGCTTCTACTTCTTTGAATAACTGATCTACTTGGTCTTCGGTCAATACGATTGGCAGAAGGCCGTTTTTGTAGCAGTTGTTGAAGAAGATGTCGGCAAATGAAGGGGCGACGATGGCTCGGAAACCGTAGTCTTCCAAAGCCCAAGGCGCGTGTTCCCGCGAAGAGCCGCAGCCGAAATTTTTGCGCGTAAGCAGAATTTCTGCGCCTTGATAGCGGGGTTGGTTCAATGAAAAATCGGGATTAAGCGGGCGCTTGCTGTTGTCCATGCCGGGTTCGCCGTGGTCAAGATAGCGCCATTCATCAAAGGCGTTGGGGCCGAAGCCGCTGCGTTTGATGGATTTGAGAAATTGTTTGGGGATGATGGCATCGGTATCAACGTTTACGCGGTCTAGCGGGGCGACCAATGCGGTAATGGGGGTAAACGGTTTCATGATGTGTACTTTCGGTATAAAAATACCCCCGCATTGATGCGGCGCGGGGGTGGGGTTGTTGCTTAGTTAGATTTAGTGTGAGTGGCGGTCTGCAGATTGCTCAAGTTTGTCGCCGGCTTTGGAAACGTCTTTACCGAAACCTGAAACGGTGTTGCAGGCAGACAGTAAAGTCATGGCGGTTAACGCGGCTAATACTAATTTTTTCATGTTAGGCTCCTTGATTTGTGAAAGTACAGTTTCATGTTACTGCACATTGCATAATGCCAAAGTTTTTTACGGATTACAATTCAATATAGGGTGCCGTCTGAAAACTTTTCAGACGGCCTATATATCTTTACAGATTACGCACATCGGTAAAGTGACCGGCAACCGCTGCGGCTGCGGCCATTGCGGGGCTGACGAGATGCGTGCGTCCGCCGTTGCCTTGGCGTCCTTCAAAATTACGGTTTGATGTGGAAGCGCAGCGTTCCTGCGGTGCCAAGCGGTCTGCATTCATAGCCAGGCACATCGAGCAGCCGGGCTCGCGCCATTCAAAGCCGGCCTCGATAAAAATTTTGTCCAATCCTTCTTTTTCGGCCTGTTCTTTCACCAGTCCGGAACCCGGTACCACCAATACCCGTTTGACGCCCGCGGCTTTTTTGCGGCCGCGTGCCACGGTTGCGGCCTCGCGCAAGTCTTCGATACGGCTGTTGGTGCATGATCCGATAAATACCACGTCAACGGGGATTTCGCTAAGCGGGGTGCCTGCGGTTAAGCCCATGTATTCCAAGGCGCGTTCCATGCCGCTGCGCTTGACGGGGTCTTGCTCTTCGGCGGGGTTGGGGACTTTGCCGCTTACATCCAGCACCATTTCGGGCGATGTTCCCCATGTTACTTGAGGGTCGATGTTTTCGGCTTCAAACTCGAACACTTTGTCGAATTGTGCCCCTTCGTCTGAAACCAATGTTCGCCAATATTCGACGGCTTTGTCCCAGTCGCTGCCCTTGGGTGCCAGAGGTTTGTCTTTGATATAGTCGATAGTGGTTTGATCAACGGCAACGATGCCTGAGCGCGCTCCGGCTTCGATGGCCATGTTGCAGAGGGTCATGCGGCCTTCCATGCTTAACGAACGGATGGCTTCTCCTCCGAATTCGACGGCATAGCCCGTTCCGCCTGCCGTGCCGATTTGGCCGATAATGTATAAGGCGACATCTTTGGCGGTAACGCCCGGTTTCAGACGGCCGT
The DNA here is from genome assembly GCF_001308005.1 of Neisseria sp. 74A18. NCBI lineage: Bacteria > Pseudomonadati > Pseudomonadota > Betaproteobacteria > Neisseriales > Neisseriaceae > Neisseria > Neisseria sp. 74A18. The sequence continues at coordinate 3,547 of NZ_LGZA01000032.1, read as the reverse complement.
TTACTTTGATCAGCATGGATTTGGATTTTTTGGCGGTGATACATTGTGTTGCCATGGTATGCTCGACTTCTGATGTGCCGATACCGTGTGCCAATGCGCCGAACGCACCGTGGGTAGAAGTATGGGAATCGCCGCATACTACGGTCATGCCCGGCAAGGTTGCGCCTTGCTCGGGGCCCATCACATGCACAATGCCTTGGCCTTTGTCTTTAAACGGGAAGTAGGCCAGTGCGCCGAATTCTTTGATGTTGTTGTCTAAAGTATCTACTTGCAGCTTGGAAATCGGATCTTGGATGCCTTTATCCCAATCGTTGGTCGGGGTATTGTGGTCGGCGGTGGATACTACGCTGTCGATACGCCACAGTTTGCGTCCGGCCATTTTCAAACCTTCAAACGCTTGCGGGCTGGTTACTTCGTGTACTAAATGGCGGTCGATATAAAGCAATACCGTACCGTCTTCTTCTTCGCGGACAATGTGGCTGTTCCAAAGTTTGTCGTAAAGGGTTTGTGCACTCATGGTTTTTCTTCTATATGTTGGGTTAAGTTGTTTTGGAAGTTAAACGGTTTAGCCGTGTGGCGGCGTTTTCAAGTTGCCAATATTAGGCTTTTCAGACGGCCATTGCAACCCTTTTTGTCTAATTTTTTTATAGCTATTGGTTTTTTCTATATCGGGATTGTAATATTTGTACATATTGTCTAATTTTCTTGTTTGGGTTGATGCGGCAGCAGCGGGTAATCGCTTGAATGCAAACATATAGACGCACAGTATAGACACGCAGGCAATCCGGTAAGCCAGTAGGTATATCTGCCGCTGTTTGTATCGATGGAAGGCAGCAAAGTAAGGTTGTTTATAAAGGCCGTCTGAAACGAAGAAACTTGTATCCCGAAGCTAAAAAACCTATCATTCCGCATTATTCACGATTACTTGAGGGAGCACCGTTTATGAACCTGCCTGTAATGTCTCCGGCTTATTTGTCACAACTTCAAGAATTCGAGCGGAAAATTTTGTCTAACCAAACCAAAATCGAAGCATGGTTTCGCCGGCAATGGTCGGAACACAAGCCTCCTTTTTACGGTTCGGTAGATATCCGCAATGCCGGTTATAAAATGGCTTCTATCGATATGAATCTGTTTCCCGGCGGTTTTAACAACCTCAATCCCAATTTTCTCCAACTGGCCGCCCATGCGGCACAAGATGCCGTAGAACGCTATTGCCCTCAAGCCAAATCGGTATTGATTGTTCCGGAAAACCACACAAGAAATACTTTTTATCTTCAAAACATTTTTGCACTCAGCAATATTCTGCGTACAGCCGGTTTTGAAGTTCGTCTCGGCAGCTTGAACCCTGAAATTACCGAACCGACCGAATTGGAAACGGCTTTGGGCGACAAAGTATTGATCGAGCCGCTGCTGCGCACCCGTGGCAGAGTTCACCTTTCAGACGGCTTTTCGCCATGTTTGATACTGCTGAACAACGATCTTTCTGCCGGCACTCCCGATATTTTGAAAGACATTGCCCAAACCGTATTACCGCCGCTGCACGGGGGGTGGACTACCCGCCGTAAAACCGCTCATTTTGCCGCTTATGACGAAGTGGCCGAAGAGTTCGCCCAATTAATCGATATGGATGTTTGGCATATCAACCCTTATTTCGAGCAAATCAGCGGGCTTGATTTTCAAGAACGCGAAGGCGAAGATGCGTTGGCCGAAGCCGTTGAACGGATGTTGGCAAAAATTCAGGCCAAATATGATGAAAAAGGCATTACCGACCAACCGTTTGTGATTGTGAAAGCAGATGCGGGCACATACGGCATGGGGGTGATGAGCGTTAAATCTGCCGATGAAGTGCGTGGTCTGAACCGTAAAAACCGCAATAAGATGGCTAAAATCAAAGAAGGTTTGGAAGTGAACGAAGTGATCGTGCAAGAAGGTATTTATACTTACGAAACCTTGAACGGAACGGTTTCCGAGCCTGTGGTATATATGATCGACCGGTTTGTCGTCGGCGGTTTTTTCCGTGTTCACGAAGGGCGCGGCGTTGATGAAAACCTTAATGCAACAGGTATGTCTTTCGTTCAGCTTGATCAGGCCATTCCCGTGGCCGATGCCGAAGAAGGCGGGGAAGAGCGGTGCAAACGTGTTTTTGCCCAATGGGATTCTCTCGGCGTTCCCCAAACCAACAGTGCCGATCCTGACTGCGGCTGCAACCGGTTATATGTTTACGGCGTTATGGCCCGTCTTTCGCTTCTTGCCGCATCTAAAGAGTTGGTCAAAACCGCTGTGCAAAGCTAACTGACGGAGCAGCCAAACAATCCATTAAACAAATTGAATATTCATTGCATAAAAGCAACACAGTAGGCCGTCTGAACGATTTAATCTATTTTCAGACGGCCTGAGACCTTTGCAAAACCCTCAGATGTGGATGTAGTTCAAGGCGTAGCAGCACAGCGAGTGCAGACATATCATATAGATAGGCAAACGAGCGAGCAGCGCACAACGAAGAAATGCGCCGCAGATGGGGGTTTTGCAAAGGTCTCGGCCTTTTTACAATCTGTTTACGCCAAGCAAGATAAAAAAACACGATAATTCCGCCGTTTCGCAAACTCATCTATTAGGAAAAAATGAAAAATACAGCCAAACTGATTCTGGCCGGCCTGATAGTGCTGCCGGCATTTGCGGCACACGCAGACACCCGTGCCGTGATCGACACCAATGTAGGCAAAATCGAACTTTTGCTGGATGAAAAAAAAGCACCCAAAACCGTAGCCAATTTTGTTCAATATGCCCAAAAAGGTTTTTACAACGGCACGATTTTCCACCGTGTAATCGACGGTTTTATGGTGCAGGGCGGCGGTTTTACCGCAGATATGACGCAGAAAGCCACCGATAAAGCCATTGCCAACGAAGCCGACAACGGTTTGAAAAATACGGTCGGCACGATTGCCATGGCACGCACGGCCAATCCGAATTCCGCCACCAGCCAGTTTTTTATCAATGTTGCCGACAATGATTTCTTAAACTTTAAAAGCAAAACCATACAAGGCTATGGTTATGCGGTGTTCGGCAAAGTAATCTCCGGCATGGATGTGGTAAACAAAATCGCCAAAGTGCAAACAACGGATCAGGCTTATCATCAGAATATTCCGGTGAAGCCGATTGTGATTCAAAAAGTGAGTATCGTTAAATAAAGCACGCATCTAGTGTAGAGCATCGTGCTGAAAGGTCGTCTGAAACGTTTCAGACGGCCTTAGATTCTAATTTCAAGTGCAACACTCAGGCAGTAGTGGTTGGAACAGATTCAAGAATAAAACACTTGGCGTTTCATAGCCAAGTGTTTTTCTTGGCCGGTGGTTCAGCTCATCCTGAACCCTACGTATTTCCCGCTCACTAATGTTGCGGAAATCCGTTTGTTTGGGGAAGTATTGGCGGATGAGTCCGTTGGTGTTTTCATTCAGCGCCTTTTCCCAAGAACGGTAAGGACGGCAGAAATAGGTTTCAGCCACCAATGCTTTGGCTATTCGGGTGTGGCGGTAGAATTCCTTGCCGT
>NZ_LGZA01000031.1:0-34012 GCF_001308005.1 Neisseria sp. 74A18 | reverse complement strand
TTTCTGCTCTTGACTTAATGGGCAGCCACGGTGTGCTTTTTGCATGATGCCGTCCCGCAGCTGACGTTCTTCCAAATGTTGCCGGTTTTCCATGCTGTCGTAGCCTTTATCGGCATAGACGGTGCTGTATTCTGCGATGTCTGCCAGTAATGGCAGCAGGTGTTTACACTCATGAGCATTGGCCGGAGTGATGTGCAGTTTCTCGATATAGCCGTCCGCATCGGTGCGGGTGTGTTGTTTGTAGCCCGGATGGAAGCGGCCGTCTTTTTTGATCCACCTGGCATCCGGGTCTTTGCCGGGGGTGGTTTCGCCACAGACAACGCCTTCGTCATCCACTTCGATGGCCTGACGCTGTTTGCCGCCGGCCGTCTGAATAATGGTGGCGTCAACGATGGCGGCGGATGCTTTCTCTACTTTTAAGCCCTGGTCAGTCAGTTGGCGGTTAATCAGATCCAGCAGTCCGGCCAGGGTGTTGTCTTGTGCCAGCCAGTTGCGGAAACGGCAGAGGGTGCTGTGGTCGGGAATGCGGAAGTCGTCGAAGCGGCAGAAGAGTTGGAAATCAATGCGGGTGATGAGGCTGTATTCGAGTTCGGGGTCGGAGAGGCTGTGCCATTGGCCGAGCAGGACGGCTTTGAACATGGAGAGCAAAGGATAAGCGGGACGGCCGCCGTTGTCGCGCACGTAGCGGGTTTTGCGGCCGGCGAGGTATTGTTCGATGGGTGCCCAGTCAAGAATACGGTCGAGTTTGATGAGTGGGAAGCGGTCAAGATGTTTTTCGATGTGGTGGAGGGCGTCGGTGTGTAAAAAGCTGCTCATGAACAAAATCCTCTAAATTCCCAGAGTTTGATGTGAGTGGGAATTTAATTTAAAGAATTTTTGAGGGTTTTGCAAAGGTCTCAGGCTATGGCCTTTCTCTTTCAACAACACTTCGGCATGACCTTTGTGGAAAGGCGCATTCTCCATTACCACCACACTGTTGGCAGAAAGCTGCGGTATCAACATTCTTTCCGCCCAAGCATCAAAAGGGGCGGATATATTATCCGCCCCTAAGGTTGTTTTCCATCCGAAACCGGCATATTGATTATGACAAATACCGGTGTGGATTTACATCAAGTTCAAATCGCTGATTCTGTCGTATAAGCGTTCGGGGTTGTCGCCTTCTTCGTGCAGCTGGATACGCAGACGCAAATCGTTGGCGGAATCAGCTTGGCGCAGGGCTTCGTCGTATTCGATCTGGTCTTTGAGATAAAGGTCGAACAGGTTTTGGTCGAATGTTTGCATGCCTTCTACGCTTGAGCGCGTCATCAGATCGCGGATTTCCAACAATTCACCCTTGAAAATCAAATCCTGCATAGCCGGTGTGTTGAGCAGCAGGTCGATGACGGCGGTGCGTTGGTGGCGGCCTTTTTTAAGCACCAAACGCTGGCCGATGATAGCGGTCAAGTTGAGTGCCAAATCCATCAATACTTGTGCTTGGCGGTCTTCGGGGTAGAAGTTGAGAATCCGTTCGATGGCTTGGGCGGCATTGTTGGCGTGCAGGGTAAATACGCACAAGTGGCCGGTTTGTGCCAGTTGCAAGGCGTGTTCCATACTGGCTTCACTGCGCACCTCACCGATACATACTACATCGGGTGCCTGACGCATGGCGTTTTGCACGGCCAGTTTCCAATCTGCGGTGTCGATGCCGATTTCGCGTTGGGTGATGATACAGCGGCGCGGCTGGTAGAGATATTCGATGGGGTCTTCGATGGTAACGATATGGCCGGGCACTTTTTGGTTGCGGTGGTCGATCATGGCCGCCATCGAAGTGGATTTACCCGAACCGGTGGGGCCGGCCAAAATGAGCAGGCCGCGGGGCGTGAGTGCCAAGTCTTTGAGTTTTTGCGGCAAAGAAAGCTCATCTACCGTCGGCACGCGTTGGTTGATGCGGCGCAATACCATGCCGCAGCGGCCTTGCTCGTGATAGGCGTTGACACGGTATCGGGTGTTGCTGCGCGATTGCACCGAATAGTTCAGTTCCAATTCGCGGTTGAACGCTTCGAGTTGGTCGTCGTTCATGGTCGATTGGATGATTTCGGCGGTGTCTTTGCCGTTTAATGCTTTGTGGGGCATCGGGGTCATCACGCCGTTTACTTTCAGCGCGGGCGGAAAACCTGCGCTGATAAAGATATCGGACGCGCTGCGTTGTTCGGCTTCCTGACACATGCGGTCGAGCAAGGGGTGCAGATGTGCGCCGATTTCGGCAGGCGTGGGAATGTGCGGCGGCTGGTTTTTTTCTGAATAAGCCTGAACCATTTCCGCCAGCAGGTTGTGCAGTTGGTTGGATTCGCTCATGGTGTTTTACCCTTATGTGTTTGTTTCATCATAAAATCAGATCGGAGCTTTGCGCTTTGCTGCGTGCGGTTTCCGGGCTGATCGCACCCTGGCGCACCAGATTTTGCAAGGCTTGGTCGAGCGTTTGCATACCGTGTGCCTGACCGGTTTGCAGGGCGGAGTTGATTTGGGCGATTTTGTTTTCGCGGATCAGGTTGCGCACGGCAGGGGTGGACACCAAAATTTCATGTGCAGCCACACGGCCGTTGCCGTCGCGGGTTTTCAGCAGGGTTTGCGAAATCACGGCGCGCAGCGATTCGGAAAGCATGGAGCGCACCATCTCTTTTTCGCCGGCCGGGAATACGTCGACGATACGGTCAACGGTTTTGGCGGCGCCGGTGGTGTGCAGAGTGCCGAATACCAAGTGGCCGGTTTCGGCGGCGGTGAGGGCGAGGCCGATGGTTTCGGGGTCGCGCATCTCACCCACCAGAATCACGTCGGGGTCTTCACGCAAGGCGGATTTGAGGGCGTTGGCGAAGCTGTGGGTGTGTTGGTGGAGTTCGCGCTGGTTGATGAGGGATTTTTTGCTGGTGTGCACAAACTCGATAGGGTCTTCGATGGTAAGGATGTGTGCGGGTTGGGTGTCGTTGATGTAGTTGATCATGGCCGCCAGCGTGGTGGATTTACCCGAACCGGTGGGGCCGGTTACTAGAACGAGACCGCGCGGATTGTCGGCGATTTTTTGGAAAATACGCGGGGCTTTTAAGTCTTCCAAAGTTAATACGGTGCTGGGAATGGTACGGAATACGGCTGCCGGGCCGCGGTTGGTCATGAATGCGTTTACACGGAAACGCGCAACATTGGGCAGCTCGAATGAAAAGTCTACTTCCATGTTTTGTTGATAGACTTTGCGCTGGTAATCGTTCATCACCGAAGTAATCATATTGCCCACCTCGTCGCTGCCCATTTCGGGCAGGTTGATGCGGCGCACGTCGCCGTGTACGCGGATCATGGGCGGCAGGTCTGAGCTGAGGTGGAGGTCGGATGCTTTGTTTTTGACACCAAACGCGAGTAAGTCGGTAATTTGCATAATGTGGCCTTGCTTTTTAAGTTAAAATTTTCTGAGCCGTTTGCATTCTGTATGTTGACGGCCAAGGTTATTCAGCCGTTTATTTTAAATAGATAAAGTTGTTAAACCAAGTAAAAATTTAATTATTTTTGCTAACGGTACAAAAACCGTGGAATATGGAAAAAATCATGACAAGGCTGCAACAGAATTATCGGGATGTATTGGCGGCAATCGGCCGTGCGGAAGCGGCGGCACACCGCAAGGCGGGCAGCGTGAATCTGGTGGCGGTGAGCAAAACCTTTCCTGCAGGCGATATCCGCGAAGCGTATGCGGCGGGTGCGCGTGATTTCGGCGAAAACTATATTCAGGAATGGTATGGTAAAACGGAAGAATTGGCCGATTTGCCGGATATTGTGTGGCATGTGATCGGTGATGTTCAGTCCAACAAAACCCGTTTTGTTGCCGAGCGGGCGCATTGGCTGCACACGGTAAGCCGTTTAAAAACCGCACGCCGTTTGAGCGAACAGAGGCCGTCTGAAATGCCGCCTTTGCAGGTATGTATCGAGGTAAATATTGCAGGCGAGCCGGGCAAGCACGGTGTGGCGCCGGAGGAAGCGGTGGCACTGGCCTGCGAAACGGCGAAGCTGCAGCGTTTGCAGGTGCGCGGTTTTATGTGTGTGGCCGAAGCGGATGCCGATGCCGATGCCCTGCGCAGTCAGTTTGGCCGGATGGAGCAGTTGTTGGCCGACTTGAATGCAGCCGGTGTGCAGGCAGATGTGCTGTCGATGGGCATGTCGGCCGATATGGAAACCGCGATTGCCTGCGGTGCAACGCATGTGCGGGTGGGCAGTGCGATTTTCGGCAAGCGGGATTATGCGGATAAATCAAGTAGTAGAGATGTTTAAAGGCCGTCTGAAAGCTTGCAAAACTCGCTTTCAGACGGCCTTTGGTTTAGGGCGTGTCGTTAGAAAGCATTGCGGCGGCATTTTTGGTCAAAATCCACATCTGCGGCGTTAAAAATGCGCGCAAGATGTCCAATCTTGCTGTGCTTTTTGCCTTGCATCTGCGGATTTTGCCTCAAAAATCCGCTTCACAAGCCTTCTAACGACACGCCCTAGGACATATCAGCGTTTCTTCTGATTGGTATTTTTACTGCCTTTCGGTTTCTTGTCGGCAGCATTCAAGCGTGCGGCAACAAACTCTACCATCAGGTCTTTTTTCTCCCAAAAAAACTTCTGCATTTTTTCGAGCGAATAGATTTTTCTTACCATCGCGGGCAGGCCGTTGTGGATGATGGCGGCGACTTCGCGGTTGCGTTCTTCGCTATCCATCGCGGTTTTCAGGTCGGTATTGCGCTCATCAAGATAGGCTTGGAGTTCTTTTTTGACGCCACCGTGAATTTCGAATTGTTTGATCATGTTGTTTTCCCTTTCGTGTAAAGTGCGGCGGTATTTTAGCAAAAAAGCCCGACCGGCCTACAAATCTTAACTATCGGGGCGTGTTTGGGGCTACAATATGTCGGTTATTTTCCAAAGGCCGTCTGAAAATGTATTTATGGTTCAAACTGCTGCATGTGTTTTTTATCATTTCGTGGTTTGCCGGGCTTTTTTACCTGCCGCGTATTTATGTGAATCTGGCACAGGTGGAAACAGGTAACCGCGGCGAATATCTGCGTTTGTTGGGCATGGCGAGGCGGTTGTTTAGGTTTATGACGCCGCTGGGAATCGGTGCGGTAATAACCGGCTTTGTGATTCCCTTTGCCACCGGTTGGTGGGGCATGGGCTGGGTGCATACGAAAGTAACGCTGGGCGTGGTTTTGCTGGGTTACCATTTTTACTGCTACCGCCTGCTGCTGGATTTTGAGGATAACCGCAACCGCTATTCGCATAAGTGGTTTCGCGTGTTTAACGAAATTCCGGTGGTGATTATGATTGCTGCTTTGTATCTTGTTGTATTCAAACCATTTTGAGGCCGTCTGAATCATGACTATCGAAATCGAACGCCGTTTTCTTTTAAAAAACGACAGCTGGCGCGAGGAAGCCGGCGAGCCGGAAATGATGCGGCAGGGTTATTTGAGTGTGGATAAGGAATGCACGATCCGCGTGCGGATTGTCGGCCGCAAAGCGTGGCTGGCGTTGAAGGGCTATATTTCCGATACCACCCGCAGTGAGTTTGAATATGAAATTCCGGTGGCGCACGCGGAGCAGATGATGCAGACGATGTGCCCGTTTAAGCTGGAAAAACACCGCTATAAAATCGAATACCGCGGTTTTATGTTTGAAATCGACGAATATTTCGGCGACAACGCGCCTTTGGTGGTGGCGGAACTGGAATTGCCGGGAGAAGGCGTGCCGTTTGAAAAACCCGATTGGTTGGGCGAGGAAATCACATCGAACGGTAAATTTACCAATGCTTATTTGAGCAAGCATCCTTATTCGCAGTGGTAATCCAACATATTGTTTGTGCCATCTAAAACAGGCCGTCTGAAATCTATTCAGACGGCCTGTTTGTTTGGGAGAAACAGTGAGTAAGATGCCCGTATTAACGGCTTTCGTTACGGCCTAAAGATTGGTAGGCATCGCTTTCGGGGGCAACGTGGTTGGTTGCGGTAAATTTAATACGGTCATCTTTTTTGGCAGTAGGTTTAACGCCGGGGTAATGAACTTCTTGAAGGTTGGCCAAAGGACGGTTTGAGTCGTTGGCGTGGTTCCATTCAGGCAGATCTACACCGCGTGCAGAAGCTAAAGAAGCAGCTGAAAGAGCGATGGCGGCAAAAATGGTAGTAGTTTTTTTCATGGTAAATTCCTTTTCCAAGTTAATGTGTTAATTTGAATGAAATACCGACTGATTGCTTGGTCGGCTTTATCGAATGAGTGCATTGTAATGAATCACTATTGGTAGATAAATACAGATTTTGTTGATTATTTGTTTCTTATTAGGAAACATTAAAACGAACGGGCAAAAAACCATAGGCCGTCTGAAAGCATTGTTAAGCAGTTTCATGTTTTTATTTTATGAAATCAACATAATGGATTATTCGGGCAAACGCTCTACAATGCCGATGCCGATGGCATTCAAACCTGCGTAAACGCCTATTGCCGGCGAAATCGGCAGGCCGTTTTCCAAATGAAGGCCGGTTTTTTGATGCAGTTTGGCGGCAAATTGCTGATAAAGCCCGTAATCGCCGCAATAACCGCCGGATATGACCAGATGGGTGGGGTTTTTATCGGTTGTGATCACCATCAGTGCTTCGATAAGGCGTTCTATCATTTGTTCGTTGTCTTGTATGCTGGCCAAATGCGAAATGCCCTTTGAATTGAGGCGCAATATGGTTTTCAAACCCAACCAATCGTTAAATGCTGCGCCCATGCGCATCAGGCCTTCGCTGCGGGCAAGCTGGGTGAGCGATTGCACGCCGAAAATCAATTCGCAACGCGGTTTAAGCCGTTCCAAATAATCGAGCACTTCGGCGCTGCTTTTACCCGCTGCGAGCAGGCGGTGTGCTTCGAGCGCGAAAAAGCCTTCGGGCATACAGGTTGTGCCGGTATCGACAACATGCACTTTAATATCGTTGTGCATTTCTTCGGCCACCGAACGGATAACATTGAAACTTTCGCTGAGTTTGCTGGCGATGGTGGTAACAATGGCTTCGCGGTAGCCCTGTTTTTTCAAATAAAGAAAGGTTTTGCGCAAACAGTCTTCTCTAGGCGGCGAAGTGCTCAGCAACTCGTCGGGATGTTCGCGCATCCAGTCGAAAAATTCTTCCGATTTCAAATTACAGCCGTCGGCATGGCTTTGGCCGTGCATGTGCACGCGCAAGCGGAGAATGTCGATGGGGCTGTTGCGGTCGAGCACGCTGTCGAGCATGCCGGTTGAAGTAGATAAAACGGCACAACGGTAAAGTGAATACGAACCCGCCATCATGATTTCCTTAAATTAAAGTTATAGGTTGTGGTTAAGCAATAGCCCGTTATTGCGGTGGTTTAACGCGGATCCGGGCTACGGAAAAGCATGACAATATTGTTTTGGAGCTTGCCGTAAGTTAACTGACGGTACACCCGAACGATTATAGAAAGGAAAACGGTTCTGCAAGCCGTTAAAGCAGCAACAGAATCGCTTTGTTGCTTGGTATCAAAAATGTGTTGATTAAGTGTAAGGGTAAAAATTCATTCCGTTTCATTATAATCGGTTGGAATTAATGATAAGCGGTAATATTTATTTTGTCCATGATAATAATATGGATTAAATCAAATATAATTAATATTTTTATTGTGATATTGAATGAGATACATGCTAAAAGCTGCCGCCTGTGCCGACGGTAGTGTTTGGCGGTATCGGCTCAATAAGGCTTCGGTATGGTTAATCAACTTAACTCTTAATAAAATAAAGCGTTGCTGTGCCTTAGCTCAAAGAGAACGATTGTATAAGCGGCTGAAGCGGCACAGAATCGGTTCCGTATTACCCATACCGTCCGCGGCTTGCTGCCCTGTATGAAAAACGGGTTGATTGGCTTATCGTGTGCCCAAGTCTCAGGCCGTCTGAAAAAATAACGCCAAAACTGTGCACAATCTTCAGATGCGGATGCGGTTCAAGGCATGGCACTGTGCAGCGCACAAATGCGCCGCAAATGGGTTTTGCAAAGGTTTCAATGCTTCTTAGGCAAAGCAGGTTATTTGATTTACAATGAGGCCGTCTGAAACGCCGTTTACGGATAACTTATGCAAAAAATTACTCTGATTGCCGCTTGCGATAACCGCAACTGTATCGGCATAAACAACACGATGCCGTGGCATCTGCCTGAAGATTTTGCCTTTTTCCGTAGCTATACCGGCGGCAAACCTGTGATTATGGGCCGGAAAACATGGGAATCGCTGCCCAAAAAACCTTTGCCCGGCCGCCGCAATATTGTTGTTACCCGTCAGGCAGACTATGCGGCCGAAGGTGCCGAAACCGTTTGCGACCTGCAAAGTGCGTTGGAAATGTGTGCCGAAGCGGAAGAAATCATCATCATGGGCGGCGCGCAAATTTATACCCAAGCCCTGTCTTTGGCTACCGATTTGCGTATTACCGAAATCGATTTGGATGTGGCGGGCGATGCGTTTTTTCCCGACATTCACCCCGATGATTGGCACGTAAACCGAGAGGGATTACGCACTGCCGAAAACGGCATCAATTATGAATTTGTGCATTACCGGCGTGTTTCGTCACAAAAATAACATGACGAAATAACCGTTTGCGATTTCTGCCACCTCTCTATGAGCCTAGCTGCAATTCTGCAATACGCGGGCACTTTGGCAAAGCTTTAGGCCGTCTGAAATGTTCAGACGGCTTTTTGCATTGACATTTATTATTTTTCACATATATAATTTAGTTTATATAAATGAAATTTCAAATGTTTATACCAAACGGAGAAATGCCATGAAACGCAATGTAGGCGGTATCGATAAAGTAATCCGTATTGTTGCAGGTGCGGTTTTGATGATTTTGGCTGCTACCGGCACCATAGGTTGGTGGGGTTGGTTGGGTGTGATTCCTTTGGCTACCGGCCTGATGTCGAATTGCCTGATCTACACCTTGCTGGGCATCAATACCTGCCCGAGCGACAAACGCTGAACAAAGCAGCAACAGGCCGTCTGAATATTCGGTTCAGACGGCCTCAAACCTTGAGCTAAGGCGTTGCAATGCCGTAGTAAAAATCAAGTTGGTTGATTACAAAAAACAAATGAACAACACGAAAGAACACACATGAACATCAAAACAATCACGCCTAACCACGCCAAACGCAAACTGGAGCAGGGAGCGGTGTTAGTCGATATCCGCCAGCCCGACGAATACCGCCGCGAACATATCGAACACTCGCTTTTGCAACCTTTGGATCAAATCAAGCAGCAAGGTTTGCCCGAAGCGGCACAACAGGCATCTTGCGTGATTTTTCATTGTAAATCGGGTATGCGCACCCGCAATGCGGCAGAGATTTTGGCACAGTGCTGCGGCGGCAAAGAAGCGTTTGTTCTCGAAAAAGGGTTAGACGGTTGGAAATCGGCCGGGCTGCCTACTCAAGCCGACCGCTCCCAACCGCTTGAAATGATGCGTCAGGTACAGATTGCCGCCGGAACCTTAATCTTAACCGGCGCGGTGCTGGGCTGGTTGGTTTCGCCGGCTTTTTACCTGCTGTGCGCCTTTGTTGGCTTGGGTTTGCTCACTGCGGGCATTACCGGCTTTTGCGGTATGGCAAGGTTGTTGGCGGTTATGCCGTGGAACCGTCAATAAGCATACAGACTGTGAAAAATATATTTAAGGCCGTCTGAAAAATCTTTAAAAGCAATATTATTCCGCTATACAATGCGCAACGATGTTGATTAAAGAGAAATGACATACATGGAAGAAATGTTTTCCAAATACCAAGAAGCCACGGCTTTTTTGAAGCTGATGGCCAATACCAACCGTTTAGCCGTATTGTGCAGTTTGCAGGACCAACGCCGTAATGTAACCGAATTGGCCAAAATGGCCGGATTGCCCCAAGCCGCAATGTCGAGCCAACTGGCCTTGCTGCGTGAAGCCGGATTGGTTGATTGTGAAATCAAACACCGGGAACGCCTGTATTACATCACCGACGAACGTGTTACCCAAACCATAGGGCTGCTTTATTCGTTTTTTTGCAGCGAAGAAACACAACAACCCAAACCATAATAGATGAGGCCGTCTGAACCATTCAGACGGCCTCATTTGATTGATAAAGGCTTAGCGGCTTTAAGCGGCGGAAGGCAGGCTGTGGAATGCGGCTGGCAAATCTTCATCACGCGCAAACTCTACCCATTCGTAGCAGGTTTCGTCTGCCAGAATGGCGCGCAGCAACGCGTTGTTGATGGCGTGGCCGGATTTATAGCCTTCAAACGCGCCGATAATCGGATGGCCGACGATATACAGATCGCCGATGGCATCGAGAATTTTATGGCGCACAAATTCGTCGGGATAACGCAAACCTTCGGGGTTCAACACATCGGTGTCGTCGATTACGATGGCGTTGGAAAGATTGCCGCCCAAACCGAGATTGTGCGAGCGCATCAATTCCACTTCCTGCATAAAGCCGAACGTGCGGGCGCGGGCGATTTCGTCGATATACGATTTTCCGGCGAAGTCGATTTCAAAAGTGGGGCTGCTGCGGTTAAACACGGGGTGGTCGAATTCGATGGTCAGCGTTACCTTGAAGCCGTCGTAAGGGGTAAAACGCACCCACTTGCCGCTTTCTTGCACTTCTACCGGCTTCAAAATCTTTAAAAAGCGTTTTTGGGCTTTTTGATCGACAATACCCGCATCTTGCAGCAGATAAATAAACGGCAGGCTCGAACCGTCCATAATCGGGATTTCGGGCGCGTTCAATTCGATTAAAGCGTTATCCACACCGTAAGCAGCCAAAGCCGACATGATGTGCTCGATGGTACCGACGCGCACGCCGTGTTCGGTAACCACGGTGGAAGACAAGCGCGTATCGTTAATCAAATAGGGATTGAGCTTGATGGTTTCGCCCTGCACGCCTTCCAAATCGGTGCGGCGGAAAGAAATGCCGCTGTTTTCAGGGGCGGGATTCAGCGTTAATGCCACACGCTCGCCGGAGTGCAGGCCGACGCCGGTAACATGAATGGATTTCGCCAATGTTCTTTGCTGCATGGAATGTTCCTCAACCAACGGGTATATCTGATCAGTATATGGTTTGGATAATACGATAAAACACAACCACCAACATAATCTTTTTAATAGTATTTACTTATCGGCGGATTGGTTTTAAACGCTAAAGCAATAGATGCTGCGGCCTAAATGGGATGAAGTATGGGCTTACCGGATAAGTTGAAAGTTTATTTCATTTTTGCTACATATCGGCTAATGTTTAGAGCGCATCGTTTGATGCGTTTTTATTTTTTAACTAACTGTTTTTAAATTTTAAAACCGATTTTTCCTAATGTAAGTGCCTGAATGGCTTTATCATCTTTTTATTTTAAAATCATATATTAAATTATTCAGACGGCCTTTTGGGCCTTTTACTTAACTTAAATCAGATTTTATGTAGTTTTATGAAAATAATGCTATGAAGTAATTTTATTTCATGGTACAAATAAGGTATTGAAATCCATCCCTATCCGATTGCTTAAGGAGCAGACAAATGAGCATTAAAGTAGCGATTAACGGTTTCGGCCGCATCGGCCGGCTGGCTTTGCGCCAAATCATCAAAACCGACGGTATCGAAGTAGTGGCGGTAAACGATTTAACGCCCGCCGATATGCTGCTGCACCTGTTCAAATACGATTCCACCCAAGGCCGTTTTCAAGGTAAAGCCGAATTAAAAGATGATGCGATTGTGGTAAACGGCAAAGAAATCAAAGTGTTTGCCGACCCCGATCCGGAAAACCTGCCTTGGGGCGAGTTGGGCATTGATGTGGTGCTGGAATGTACGGGCTTCTTCACAAAACAGGAAAAAGCCGAAAAACACATTAAAGCAGGCGCGAAAAAAGTGGTGATTTCCGCTCCCGGCGGCGATATGAAAACCGTGGTTTACGGTGTGAACGAACATGTTTTAGACGGCAGCGAAACCGTGATTTCCGCCGCTTCGTGCACCACCAACTGCTTGGCTCCGATGGCCGACGTGCTGCATAAAGAGTTCGGCATCGTAGAAGGCTTGATGACGACCATCCACGCCTACACCGGCGACCAAAACACCTTAGATGCGCCGCACCGCAAAGGCGACTTCCGCCGCGCCCGTGCCGCTGCATTGAACATCGTGCCGAACACGACCGGCGCGGCCAAAGCCATCGGCTTGGTGATTCCCGATCTGAAAGGCAAATTGGACGGCGCGGCGCAGCGCGTGCCCGTGGCTACCGGTTCGCTTACCGAATTGGTGTCTGTGTTGGAACGCCCCGTTACGGTTGAGGAAGTGAATGCGGCCATGAAAAAGGCTGCCAGCGATTATTATGCTTATAACGAAGACCCGATTGTGTCTTCAGACGTTATCGGCTTGGAAGCAGGCTCTCTGTTTGATGCGACCCAAACCAAAGTGATAACCGTAGGCGACAAACAGCTGGTGAAAACCGTGGCTTGGTACGATAACGAAATGTCTTATACCTGCCAGCTGGTGCGTGTGTTGGCTTATTTTGCCAAGCTGATTAAGTAATCTATCGGTTGGTTTACGCTTCATAAAAATACTAGACAGGCCGTCTGAAAAATACTTTTCAGACGGCCTGAAACTTTTTACAAAGCCGCAAACACGCTGCGGAAACCGCTAAGTTTTACGGACGGTATTCGGGCATCACGCCGTTGGGCAGCAGCTGCCACACATAACCGGTGTGCTTCTGCTTGCCTGCCACCGCACCGGCTTCGTCGCCGTAGCCCCAGAAGTAATCCACGCGCACGGCGCCTTTAATCGCGCTGCCGGTATCTTGCGCCATAATCAGGCGGTTGAGGGCGTAGTTGTTGACGGGATGGGTGGTGGCCACAAACAGCGGTGCGCCGAGGGTGATGTAGTGGCGGTCAACCGCGCCGGCGTATTCGCCCAAGAGCGGTGTGCCGAGTGCGCCGATGGGGCCGTCGTCATTACCGGGCAGTTGGCGGAAAAACACATAGCTGGGGTTTTGGCCCAATACTTCGGCCAAGCGCTGCGGGTTTTGCTGCATGTAGGCTTTGATGCCCTGCATGGTGGTTTGCGCCAAAGTCAGATAGCCCCGGTCGGCCATGTAGCGGCCGATGGATACATAGGGATATTCGTTTTTATCGGCAAAGCCCAAGCGGATGTAGCGGCCGTCGGGTGTTTTCAGACGGCCTGAACCTTGAATGTGCAGAAAAAACAGTTCTACGGGGTCGTCGGCATAGCCCAAAATCGGTGCTTTGCCGTCGAGCGCGCCGCCGTTGATTTGGGCGCGGGTGTAGTAAGGCACGAAGCGGTTGCCGACAAAACGGCCTTTCAAGGCGCGGGTGCGGGCGGTGATGGGGAATTGGCTCAAGTCGGCGGTGTAGGTGCCGTTGGCGTCAATTGCACCTTTATTCTGACTGGTGGGGCGGATGCGCACGGTGGTTTTGCTGTTACGCAGTCCGGCCGGCAATTCTACGGATACGAAGTCGTTCGGAATGCCGTACACGGGGAAGCGGGCTTTGCGCGTGCTGCGCACATCGCCGTGCAGCACCGGCTCGTAATAGCCCGTTACCGTGCCGCCGAGTTTGCCGTTGCCGCTCACCTGCCACGGCGTGAAATATTGCTCGAAAAAGGCTTTGGCGGCGGCGTTTTGATAAGGCGTTTGGGCGGCCTGACGGCACACGTTTTGCCAGTTCGGTTGGGCTTGCAGCTTACCGCAGCCGAGGCGGAATGAGCGCAGGCTTTCGGAGAAATTCTGTTCGTGCCATTGCGGCATGGCGTTGTGGGGAACGACGGTGTAGCTGGCGCCGCCGCCGGGGGTGTGCGTGTAACCTTGCGGCGAGGGTGTGCCGGCCGGAAGCGGTGCGCCGGGCGTAACGACGGGCGGTACGGTTTTGGGCGGCACTTGGGTAACGGGCGGGGATTTTTTGGTTCCGCAGGCGGCCAATACGGCGGAGACGATGCCCAGCAGGGCCAAACGGTAGATTTTTGAACGGTTCATAATTCGATGGAATAAGCAGGCCGTCTGAAACGGCCGGTGTTTAAAAGTAAGGTATAAAACCGAGACCGATGTGCAGGCGGTTTGGTTCATTTCAGCGGAGCCGGTTAGGTTCGCTTTCAGACGGCCCTAGACCTTGGCAAAAATGCTTGAAGGCCGTCTGAAAATAAGTGCACGCATTCTAGCACATTGTTTTGCAAAGAAACGTCTGTGCCGCAGCCTGAATCCGCTCAGGCTTTTTTCACAAATTCCGATTTCAGGTTCATGGCGCTGCCGTCGATTTTGCAGGCGATGTCGTGGTCGCCTTCCTGCAGGCGGATGCCTTTTACTTTGGTGCCTTGCTTAATCACCATCGAGCTGCCTTTGACTTTCAAATCTTTAATCAGCACCACGGTATCGCCGTCGGCCAGCGGCGTGCCGTTGGCGTCTTTCACTACCGGTACTTCTTCGGGAGCGGCTTCGCCTTCCTGCCATTCGTGGGCGCATTCGGGGCAGACGAACTGCACGCCGTCGTGGTAAGTCAATTCTGAGCCGCATTGCGGGCAGGCCGGTAAATTCATGGCGGGGTTCCTTGTGGTTGTGGTTTGAAAACTAGAATACGGCTGTTTTTATGCCGAACTGCGGTGCAGCAGGCTCCGTATTTTTGTAAAGGCCGCATTATAAGCGATACGGCAACAGGCCGTCTGAACCGATGGCCGAAGACACGCGGCATTTCTTCGGCAATACATTTGGTTCTGATTTTATATGAGTGATTTCAGCTGTTTGGATAAGATAACCCACCGGCAGGTTTGCGGCGGGCAAATGTGTTTTGAGGCAGTTTACCCAACCTTCCGCTTTATCAAGATAAGTTATATCGGGTTAAACGGCGGCCTTGCGGCTTGAAAAAAGGTACGCTGATGACCAATTGTAAAATACTGCGAGAAGACATCTTTTCGCATCAATTGGCGTTATTTTAAAGCAAATAGCCGCATTTATTTTTATGACGGTTGGCCTTTTCACAATAAAACACACGAAGGATTCATAATGAATTTAGACACCATCAAAGAAATTCAAAGCAAACAGTCTTACCCCAGCGTAACCATTACCCTGCCGACCTACCGCACTTCTCCCGACAACGATAAAGACCCCATCCGTTTGAAAAATCTGGTAAGCGAAGCCGTAAACCGTTTGGAAACCGAATTCGGCAAGCGCGAAACCGCCGATATTGCCGAAGCCATCCACCGCTTGGCCGACAGCGTTGACCACGAACACAATCTCGACGGCTTGGTGATTTTTGCCAGCGCCGAATACAGCGAGCTGTTCAAACTGCCGTTCCGCCTGCCCGAGCGCGTGAGCATCGAAAACAACTTCCTTACCCGCGATTTGGTTTACGCCATGAACCGCAGCCCGCTGTATCTGTTAACCGTATTGAGCGAAAACGGCTCGCGCCTGTTTGTAGGCCGCAAAGACCACTTGAACGAAGTGAATGCCTACGGCTTCCCGTTCAGCTTGGAAAACGCCACCGCCGGCGCCAACCCCAGCCAAGACATCAGCCATGTGCGCGACCAAATCGTTACCGACCAAATGCGCGAAATCGGCGAAGCATTGGCCGAAGCACAAAAACAGATTCCCGCTCCGATTGTGGTGGTGGGTGTTGACCGCAATATCGGCCACTTCCGCGACGGTGCACGCAACAGCGAAGACGTGATGCTGTACATCCACAGCGGCCACAGCGATGAAAACGAACACCAGCTGGCGAAAAACATTTGGCCGCAAGTGAAAGAAGCTTTGGACGAAGAACGCCAAAAAGTGTTCGGCGAACTGGAAAACGCCAAAGGCAACAATTTGTTTGTGGGCGGTTTGAACGAAATCTGGCAAGCCGCAACCGACGGCCGTGCCGACGTGCTGGTGGTGGAAGAAGATCTGCACCTGCCCGCCGCCGTGAGCGAAGACGGCCGCACGCTCACCCTGTTGGAAGAAGGTTTTGAACCCAACGAAAACACTTACGACGATATTGTTGACGAAATGATTGAGAAAGTGTTGGCCAACGGCGGCCGCGTTAAATTTGTTGATAACGACAGCCTCAAAGAAATCAACCCTTCGCACGGTATCGCAGTAATTACCCGCTACTGATGTATCCAATCTATTGAATACTGCCGCAGGCCGTCTGAAAACCGTTTTCAGACGGCCTTTTGCTATAATCACACCGTTACTTTTCGAGATAAACCCCATGTCCGCACCCACTCCCACCATTGCAGCCATTGCCACCGCTCCCGGACGCGGCGGCGTAGGCGTTGTGCGTATTTCAGGCAAAAACCTGCTGCCGTTGGCGCAGCAGATCAGCGGCGGCAAAACCCCCAAGCCGCGTGTTGCCCTTTACACCGACTTTTTGGATTCAGACGGCCAAGCCATCGACAACGGCCTGCTGCTCTATTTTGCCGCGCCCGCCAGCTTCACCGGCGAAGACGTGATCGAACTTCAAGGCCACGGCGGGCCGGTGGTGATGGATATGCTGCTGCAACGCTGCCTGCAACTGGGCGCACGCATGGCCGAGCCGGGCGAGTTTACCAAACGCGCTTTTCTCAACAACAAACTCGATTTGGCGCAGGCCGAAAGCGTGGCTGATTTGATCGACGCTTCCAGCCGTTCCGCCGCGCGCATGGCCGTGCGCTCGCTCAAAGGCGCGTTTTCGCAGCACATTCACGCGCTGGTGGACGAATTGATTACCTTGCGGATGCTGGTGGAAGCCACGCTCGATTTTCCCGAAGAAGACATCGATTTTCTCGAAGCCGCCGACGCACGCGGCAAGCTGGCGGAGCTGCAAGGCCGTCTGAAAACCGTGTTGGCCAGTGCCGAACAAGGCGCGATTTTACGCGAAGGCATGAACGTGGTGCTGGTGGGCGCGCCCAACGTCGGCAAATCCAGCCTGCTCAACGCTTTGGCGGGCGACGATATTGCCATCGTTACCGACATCGCCGGCACCACCCGCGACACCGTGCGCGAACAAATCACCTTAGACGGCGTGCCCGTTCACATCATCGACACCGCCGGCCTGCGCGAAACCGATGATGTAGTAGAAAAAATCGGCATCGAGCGCAGCCAAAAAGCCGTAAAAGAGGCCGATGTGGCGCTGATACTGATCGACCCGCGCGAAGGCATCAACGCCAAAACCCAAGCCATTCTCGACAGCCTGCCCGACAATCTGAAAAAAATCGAAATCCACAATAAAACCGACCTCACCGGCGAAACCGTAGAAATGCTTTCAGACGGCCTGAACACCGCCAGCGGTGCCGATACCTTAATCAGGTTGTCTGCCAAAACCGGCGAAGGGTTAGACCTGCTGAAACAAGCATTATTGAAAGAAATCGGCTGGCAGGGCGAAAGCGAAAGCCTTTTTCTCGCCCGCAGCCGCCACCTCACCGCGCTCTCCGCCGCCGAAGCCGAACTCGAAAACGCCGCCCTGTGCGGCAACAACCAAATCGAGCTGCTGGCCGAACACCTGCGGCTGGCCCAAACGGCATGCAGCGAAATCACCGGCGAATTTACGGCAGACGATTTGCTGGGCGTGATTTTTTCGAGATTCTGTATCGGCAAATAGGCAGTAATGATGAATGGTTTAAGGCCGTCTGAAATTTCAGACGGCCTGATACCTTTGCAAAACCCTCAGATGTAAGAAATAACCGCATATAAGCCACGCACACAAAACGGTTTGAGGCCGTCTGAAAGCAAGCTTGGTGAGCCTCGCCAAACATCATTCCCCTACCCGCTATTGGGCAAAAACAGCGGCTTATGTTAATGTTATAACCCGTTCCGTTAACCATCACACCTCAACACATGATGCCCCGTTTTTCTGATTTTTCAGCTTCCCACCTCTCCGCTGCGTTGGCGGCGTTGCTGGTGTCTTACGGGAGTGCCGCTGTGATTATTTATCAGGCCGCGCTGGCTTTCGGGGCGTCGCAAACCCAGATTGTTTCTTGGTTTACGTCTTTGGGCTTGATGTGCGGCCTGCTGACCATTGTGTTGAGCATCCGCTATAAGGCACCGGTGATGATTGCGTGGTGTACGCCGGGTGCGGCGGTGCTGGCCGGAGTGTCGGGTATTCCGATGCAGGATGCGGTGGCGGGTTTTATGGTGGCTGCGGGGGTGATGTGGCTGGTGTCGGCTACGGGTTGGTTCGACCGCTTGGTGCATATGGTTCCCGCGTCGCTGGTGGCGGCGATGCTGGCGGGCATATTGATCAATTTCGGCAGTAAGGTGTTTTCGGCGATGGAACACCAAACCGTGCTGGTGGTGATGATGCTGGCGGTGTATTTTCTCAGCAAAATCCGCCTGCCGCGTTACGGCATTCTGTTGATGCTGGCAACGGGTTTCGGTTATTCGGCTTGGGCGGGCCTGTTGGATACGGGCAAACTGGTTTGGCAGAATCCTGCGCTCGAATGGGTGTGGCCGGGTTGGCATGTCGGGCATATCGTCAGTGTGGCTGTGCCGCTGTTTATTGCTTCGTTGGCTACGCAGAATGTGCCGGGTATGGCGGTGCTGCGTGCCTACGGTTATCAAACGCCCGCCCGCCCGTTGGTGGAAAGCAGCGCCGCCGCTACGGTGTTTACCGCGCCTTTGGGCGTGTTTATGATCAATCTTGCTTCGATCAGCGCGGCCATCTGTATGGGCAGCGATGTGGATAAAAACCCCGACAAGCGTTATCTTGCCACCGTTTGGCTGGGGGTGTTTTACTTGTTGGTCGGCTTGGCAGGCGGCATCACGGTTTCGCTGTTCAACGTATTGCCGCCCGAACTCTTGGCCGCGCTGGCGGGTATTGCGATTTTCGGTACGCTGCAAGCCAATTTGAGCGGGGCGTGGCAAGACGAAACGGCACGCGAAGCGGCTTTGGTTACGCTGTTGGCTTCCGCTTCGGGGATGACGCTGTTCGGCATCGGCAGTGCTTTTTGGGGCTTGGTATTGGGGCTGGCGGTTTACCGGCTGCACCGGAAAACCCATTCCCGCGCTTAGAGCCTGAAACTTTTGTGTTGATTAGCTATATATGCCTTAAACCGCATCCCGCATAAGCTGGCAAAGGTTGCTTTGTGCGTTTTGAGGCCGTCTGAATCACCCGTATGCGGCAGGTATGAAGTTTATTACCCGTAACGCACACACCGGCAGGCGAATCCCTTACAATAAGCCCTTTGTTAATCATTTACGGAATATTGCCCATGATAGCCGTTATCGGCGGCAGCGGCCTAACCCGCCTGCCCGAACTCCACATCAACCACCGCCGCATCGTCCGCACGCCATACGGCCTGACCAGCAGCCCTCTGCTGTTCGGCACGCTCGGCAGCAGCGAAATCGTTTTTTTGGCCCGTCACGGCCTCAGCCATTCGCTCGCCCCGCACGAAATCAACTATCGCGCCAATATTTGGGCGTTGCACTCGGTAGGTGCGGAAAGCATTATTTCCATTGCATCTGTGGCCGCATTGAGCGAAGCGTTCGAGCCGGGTTCGCTGGTGGTTCCCCACGACGTGATTGATTACACCTTCAACCGCAGCAGCACTTTTTTTGAAGGCCAGTCGCAAGAAGTCGTCCACACCGATTTTTCATATCCCTACGACAATGATTTGCGCAAAACCGTGTTGGAACATGCCGCCTCCCACGGCACACCGGTTTACGACAAAGCCGTTTATGCCTGCATACAAGGCCCGCGCCTGCCTACCCGCGCCGAAGTGCGCCGTTATCTTCAAGACGGAGCCGACATTGTGGGCATGACCGGTATGCCTGAAGCCGTTTTGGCACGCGAACTCGAGCTGCCTTATATGCATCTGTGCGGCGTAACCGGCATCGCATGCGTAACCGCCAACGGCAGCAATGCCCACAGCTGCGGGGGCGATACCCGTAGTGCCATTGAAAAAATCCGCCGTTTGCTGGTTGATTTGTAAGCTGGTGCGGCGCATTGCTGCGAGCCGTATCCGATGGTTGTACAGCCGCGAGGCCGTCTGAACAGCCGTTTGAACAAGAAAGAGCTTAAGATGAACCGTACCCTCGATACCGTAACAATCGGCCTGCTTTCCGCCAGCGACCGTGCCAGCAGCGGCATCTACCCCGACGAAGGTATCCCCGCCCTGAAAACATGGTTGCAGGCGGCCGTTAGCAATCCGATTCATTTTGCCGAAGCTCTGGTTCCCGACGAGCAAGATGCCATTGAAGCCGCGCTGTGCCGCATGGCCGATACCGACGGTTGCGATATTATCTTCACCACCGGCGGCACAGGCCCCTCGCCGCGCGACATCACGCCCGAAGCCACATTGGCCGTAATCGACAAAGAAATGCCGGGATTCGGCGAACAGATGCGCCAAATCAGCCTTTATTATGTGCCGACGGCCATTTTGTCGCGCCAAACCGCCGGTATCCGCGGCAAATGCCTGATTGTTAACCTTCCCGGCCGCCCCAAGGCCATCGCCGAAACCCTCGGCGGCGTGCGTGACGGCGAAGGAAACATTAAAGTACACGGCTTATTCAGTGCCATACCTTATTGCGTCGAACTCATCGGCGGGGCATTTATCGAAACCGACGAAGCCGTGTGCAAGGCTTTTCGGCCGAAACAGAAATAAACTCGGCATCGTTTTACCCATGCAAAAGGCCGTCTGAACGCTTATGGTTTCAGACGGCCTTTTCTATATAACGGCGCTATCGGCGTTTAACGCAGGCCGAAAAAACGCAAAATGCTGTTGCCCCAGTGTTCGGCGTAATAGAGAAACAGGGCGTAGCTTTCTTGAAAAAGGAACTTGGCTTTTTTTTGCGAAGCGGTGTAGCGGCTGGTGGGGGTGGCAGACACGGCGGCGTTTAATTCGAGGTCTTTGGCGATGGCGGCGGCACGCGCGGTATGGTAGGGGTCGCTCACGATAATGATGGTGCGGATGCCGTTGTCGCGCAGCAAGGGAGCGATGTTGTACAGATTGTCGTATGTATTGCGCGAGGTGTTTTCAAACAAAATATCGCGTGCGGGCACGCCTTGTTTGATGGCGTAGCGGCGCCCTACTTCGGCTTCGGTCATGAAGCCTTTTTTGGGTGTGCCGCCGGTAAAAACAAGTTTTTCTACGCGTTTGCTTTGGTAGAGCGTGATGGCATGGTTGATGCGTTCTTGAAACACCGGCGAGGGGCGTTTGTCCCACGCTGCGGCACCGAGTACCACGGCGGCGTCGGCACGCACGCCTGCGGGCAAGGTTTGGTTGCCCGTGTGGTAAACCGACCAAATGCAGCAGGCAAACGAAAACAGCACCAGCAGCAGGCTTAAAATAATGCCGTTTAACAGGTGGTAGCGTAAGCCGTTGCGGCTGCGGAAAATCGGTATGCTCATAAAGGTTATCGGGTTTGATTCTGATGCCTGCAACGGCAATCGGGCGGATTTACAGCAAGGCTTCGATGTTTTCGAGCGGGCGGCCTACCGCAGCTCTGTTGCCGACAACGGCGATGGGGCGTTCAAGCAGCGCAGGATGATCGGCAATGGCCTGAAGCAACTCGTCGTGGCTTAAGTCGGGATGGTTTAAATTCAATTCTTGGTAGAGGGCATCTTTCACGCGCATCATGCTGCGCGGCGATTCTGCACCTAATTGGTTGAAAATGTTTTTTAATTCTTCAAAAGTGGGCGGCGTATCAAGATAATTGACCACTTTGGTTTTCAGACCGCGCACTTGCAAAAGGGCGAGCGCGGCACGCGATTTGCTGCAACGGTTGTTATGGTAGAGTGTAACGGCTTCCTGCATGGCGGTTCCTCACATTTTCAATGATTTTTCCGATTGTAAACCAAGCTTTACAATTTGTCTTGTGCCTTGGGCCGTCTGAAAAGCATAAAATGGCGGCAGTTTGATGTTATTGAGGTATCGCAATGAAAAAGGTATATGCGTTTATGTTGGCCGTTGCCGCCGCAGCTAGCAGCCATGCGGTTGCTGCGGATGTGCAGAGCTGGAACGGTTCGACACCGCAAAGCACGGCTGCGTTGAAAGCGCCGGTACGGTTCATCAATTTATGGGCCACTTGGTGCGGCCCGTGCCGCAAAGAAATGCCGGAAATGTCGGCTTGGTATAAAAAGCAGAAAAAAGGCAGCGTCGATATGGTAGGCATTGCTTTGGACAGCAACGAAAATATCGGCAAATTTCTCAAGCAAACGCCGGTGAGTTATCCGATTTGGCGTTATGCCGGCAAAGACAGCCGGGGGTTTATGAAAGGCTTCGGCAATACGGTGGGGGCGCTGCCCTTTACGGTGGTAGAAGCACCAAAATGCGGCTACAAACAGGCGGTGTTGGGTGAGGTAACGGCTGAAAAGTTGGACGAGGTTTTGAAATCGGCCCAAGCCAAATGCGGGCGTTAACGTTTGCCCGCAGGGCTGTTTGTGAATTAAGTTGATTGGCTTTATATAGAACCGGGGCCGTCTGAAATATCATTCAGACGGCCTATTGTTTTTTTGATTATTACTCAATAAATTAAAAATAAAAATTATTTGCATTAATTTTAAAACAAGCTTATAAATGGCTATCCAATTGATCGAAAGCATTTTTCTATGTTGATTGCTTTTCTGATTATGCTTCGCGAAGGCATCGAAGCCGCTTTGATTGTGGGTATCGTTGCCGGATTTCTGCATCAGTCGGGCAACGGTCATTTAATGCCGAAAGTGTGGCTGGGTGTGTTGTTAGCCGCGCTGATGTGCCTGATTCTCGGATACGGTATCCACACCGCCACCGGCGAAATTCCGCAAAAGCAGCAGGAATTGGTGGTCGGCATCATCGGGCTGGTAGCCGTTGCCATGCTGACTTACATGATTCTGTGGATGCAGAAAGCGGCGCGCTCCATGAAGCAGCATCTGCACGATTCGGTTCAGACGGCCTTAAACCGCGGCAACGGCCAAGGCTGGGCATTGGTGGGCATGGCTTTTTTGGCGGTAGCCCGCGAAGGCTTGGAAAGTGTGTTTTTTCTACTTGCCGTATTCCAGCAAAGCCCGAGCTGGCACATGCCAGCGGGCGCGGTGCTGGGTTTGACGGCGGCGGTTGTAGTCGGTGCGTTGATTTATCAGGGCGGTATGCGCCTGAATCTGGCAAAATTTTTCCGCTGGACGGGCGTTTTTCTGATTTTTGTGGCCGCCGGCCTGCTCGCCGGTTCGTTGCGTGCACTGCATGAAGCGGGCGTATGGAACCGGCTGCAAACCATCGTTTTCGACATTTCCCACATCCTGCACGAAGACAGCCCGCTGGGCGTATTGCTCGGCGGCTTTTTCGGCTATACCGACCACCCCACGCAGGGCGAAGTTTTGGTGTGGCTGCTCTACCTGATTCCCGTGATGTATTGGTTCTTACGCGGCAACTCACCGGCTGCATCTGTTGGAAAATCCCCAGTAAATTGAGAAAGAGGTAAAACATGAAGAAACTGAATATCACCGCTTTATCCGTGCTGCTGGCACTCGGCCTTACCGCCTGCCAACCGCCCGAAGCCGAAAAAACCGCCGCGCCCGCATCCGGCGCACCGGCCGAAGCCAAAGCGCAAGACGGCAGTTTCAATATGGCGGTTAACGATGAAAAATGCGAACCGATGGAACTCACCGTACCTAGCGGCGAAGTGGTGTTCAACATCAAAAACAACAGCAGCCGCAAGCTCGAATGGGAAATCTTAAAAGGCGTGATGGTGGTGGACGAACGTGAAAACATCGCCCCCGGCCTTGCCGACAAAATGACCGTTACCCTGCTGCCCGGCGAATACGAAATGACCTGCGGCCTGCTCAACAACCCGCGCGGCAAGCTCACCGTAACCGACAGCGGCTTCAAACAGGCGGGCGGCGAAGCGGATATGGCCAAACTCGCCCAACCGCTGGCCGACTACAAAACCTACGTTCAGCAGGAAACCGACCAACTGGTCAGCAAAACCGCCGCTTTTGTTGCCGCGGTGAAAGCGGGCGAAACCGACAAAGCCAAAGCCATGTTTGCCGACACCCGCACCCACTACGAGCGCATCGAACCGATTGCCGAGCTGTTTAACGAACTCGACCCTGCCATCGACGCGCGTGAAGACGACTTCAAAGCCGGCCCCAAAGACCCGGCCTTCAGCGGCTTCCACCGCATCGAACACGCCTTGTGGATTGAAAAATCGGTCGACGGCGTGAAAGACGTGGCCGACAAACTGGAACAAGACGTGAAAAAACTCAAACAGGAAATCGACGTGCTGACCTTCCCGCCCAACAAAGTAGTCGGCGGCGCGGCCGTGTTGATTGAAGAAGTGGCCAACAGCAAAATCAGCGGCGAAGAAGACCGTTACAGCCACACCGATTTGAGCGACTTCAATGCCAACATGGAAGGCGCACAAAAAATCGTCGATTTATTCCGCCCGCTGATCGCCGAAAAAAACAAGGCGCTGCTGGATAACGTTGATGCCAACTTCAAAGCCGTGAACGACATTTTGGCGAAATACAAAACCGCCGACGGCTTTGAAACCTACGACAAACTCAGCGAAGCCGACCGCAAAACCCTGCAAGCACCCATCAACACCCTAGCCGAAGAATTGGCCAAACTGCGCGGCACACTCGGCCTGAACTGATTTTTCTTTCATTAACCCTTTTCAGACGGCCCGACACATCAGGCCGTCTGAAAACATCGTCTTCACAATATCATGAGCAACCACCACCGCAATCCCACCCAACCCGAAAAACGCACCTTGCTCAAAGCCGCCGTTGCCGCAGCCGCCTCCGGTGCGGCAGCAGCCGCGGGTGGTTTCACATGGGGCGAGAAAAAAGGCCGCAACGAAGAGAAAGCCGCACTCATGCAGCATTCCACAGAAAGCTACGACTGCTACGGCCAACATCAGGCAGGCATCACCACCCCGCACCAACAGTTCGGCATTATGGCCGCTTTCGACGTGCTCGCCAAAACCCCGAAAGACTTGGAAAAACTGTTCCGCATCATCACCGCCCGCACCGAATTTCTCACCCAAGGCGGCGAACTGCAAGACGGCGATGCCAAACTGCCGCCTTCGGGCAGCGGCATACTCGGCAAAACCATCCGCCCCGACGGGCTAACCGTTACCCTGAGCGTCGGAGCCAGCCTGTTTGACCAACGATTCGGGCTGGCCGCCAAAAAACCCAAACACCTGCAGGAAATGAAAGACTTCTTCAACGACAAACTGCAAGCCGAGTGGTGCGACGGCGACATCAGCCTGCAAATCTGCGCGTTCACCCCCGAAACCTGCCAAAACGCCCTGCGCGACATCATCAAAAACACCGCGCAATACGCCATCATCCGCTGGAGCATAGACGGCTTCCTGCCCAAATCCGAACCCGGTTCCGCCCCGCGCAACCTGCTGGGCTTTCACGACGGCACCGCCAACCCCGACGTAAGCAACCCGCAAACCGCCGATCAGGTGTTATGGACGGGCATCGCCGCCAACAGCTTGGACGAACCCGCATGGGCGAAAAACGGCAGCTACCAAGCCGTGCGCATCATCCGCCACTTCGTCGAATTTTGGGACAGAACGCCGCTGCAAGAGCAGGAAACCATTTTCGGGCGCGAAAAATACAGCGGCGCACCACTGGGCATGAAATACGAAAACGACACGCCCGATTACAAAAAAGACCCCGAAGGCAAAGTGATTCCGAAAGACAGCCACATGCGCGTCGCCAACCCGCGCGACCCCGAATTTATGAAGAAACACCAACTGTTCAGACGGCCTTACAACTATTCGCGCGGCCTCTCCAAAGCCGGCCAACTCGATGTCGGCTTGGTGTTCATCTGCTATCAGGCCAATCTGGAAGACGGCTTCATCTTCGTGCAAAAACTGCTCGATACCGAACCGCTGGAAGAATACATCAGCCCCTTCGGCGGCGGCTATTTCTTTACGCTGCCGGGCGTGAAAAAAGGCGGTTTTCTCGGCCAAAGCCTGCTTACCGCGTGATGGTGATTGGTAGCATTAAACCGTATATCCTACCGTTGAAACGAATGAGGCCGTCTGAAAAGGTTTATGCTTTTCAGACGGCCTCAGCATATATGGTTGATCAAAATTCATATTCGGGCTTAATCCGAATATGGTGAGTTTCAATATGGTGTTCAAATGTTCGGAAAAGCAGCTTAAAAGATCCGAAACCATTACAACTTAATAATTAAATAATAAAAAGATGATGATATTGATGGATGCTCTTTGTTGTGGATAAGTTTGTTTTGAATTTGAAATTCATCAACTTGTATGAGCAGAAAGCTTTGGGAAAACCTTCCTTCAAACTCAGGCATAATTGTGGATAAATAAATACCGTATCGGCTTTGTGTGGAAAGTTTTGCGCTTATACACAGTATTCAGAGGGCTTTACCAATGAAACCGCAGCAGTCAAACCGCAAAAATAAAGGCCGTCTGAAAAAGTTGTTTTCAGACGGCCTCATTATTTTACTCACCAACAGCAAATCAAATATCGTAAGTGGTCGATGCCGTATCGCCGCCTTTGCCCGTCCAGTTGGTGTGGAAAAACTCGCCGCGCGGTTTGTCGGTACGCTCGTAGGTGTGCGCGCCGAAATAGTCGCGTTGGGCTTGCAGCAGGTTGGCAGGCAGGCGTTCGGTAGTGTAGCCGTCTAAGAAAGTAATAGCCGAGGCCATGCACGGCATGGGAATGCCGCACTCAACGGCTTTGGCCACCACTTTGCGCCATGCCGGCAGGCAGTTTTCGAGAATGTCTTTGAAATAGGGATCTGCTCCCAAGAAAACCAAATCGGGGTTGGCTTCGTAAGCATCGCGGATATTGCCTAAAAACGCGCTGCGGATGATGCAGCCTTCGCGCCACAGCAAAGCGGTTTGGCCGTAGTTCAATGCCCAATCGTTTACTTCGCTGGCTTCGCGAATCAACATAAAGCCTTGTGCATAAGAGATAATTTTTGAAGCGAGCAAAGCTTCGCGCAAGGCTTCCACCCATTCGGTTTTATCGCCTGCCACCGGCTTGATGGTTTTGTTGAACAGTTTTCCAGCCTGAACGCGCTGTTCTTTAAAGGCGGAAACGCAGCGGGCGAACACCGATTCGGTAATCAGGGTCAGCGGAATACCCAAATCGAGGGCGTTGATGCCCGTCCATTTACCCGTGCCTTTTTGCCCGGCGGTATCGAGGATTTTTTCCACCAGCGGTTCGCCGTTTTCATCTTTGAAACCCAAAATATCGGCAGTAATTTCAATCAGGTAAGAATCCAATTCAGTGCGGTTCCAAATGCTGAAGATTTCGTGCATCTGCTGATAATTCAAGCCCAAACCGTCTTTCATAAACTGATAGGCTTCGCAGATAAGCTGCATATCGCCGTATTCGATGCCGTTGTGCACCATTTTTACGAAGTGTCCGGCACCGTCGCGGCCTACCCAATCGCAGCAAGGTTCGCCTTGCGGGGTTTTGGCGGCAATGGCCTGTAAAATCGGTTTCACATGCGGCCAAGCTTCTTCGTTGCCGCCGGGCATAATCGAAGGGCCGTTACGCGCACCTTCTTCACCTCCCGATACACCTGCACCGACAAAGCGGATGCCTTTTTCGGCCAGCTCGCGGGTACGGCGGGTGGAATCGGGAAAATTGGCATTGCCGCCGTCGATAATGATGTCGCCTTTGTCCAATAAGGGAACAAGTTGGCCGATAAAGTCGTCTACTACTGCACCGGCTCTTACCATAAGCATGATTTTTCTGGGCTTTTCAAGCTTATTGACCAAATCTTGCAGTGAAGTGGCACCGATAATGTTGGTGCCTTTGGCTGCGCCGTTGAGAAAATCGTCTATTTTGGAAACAGTACGGTTAAAGGCTACAACTTTAAAGCCTTTGTCGTTCATGTTCAGAATCAGGTTTTGACCCATTACGGCCAAACCGATAACGCCGATATCGCCTTTCATCGGAGAATCCTTTTGTTTGTGAAGTTCGTACGGTTTAACTTTAACCGATTAGGCGCAGTTAAACAATGTTTCGCTTGCAGGGCGGAAGCGGCCAAAACCAATACAACTAATAATATAAATAATAAAAAGATGGTGATATTGATTAGCGAACACGGCTGTGGATAAACTGATTTTAAATTGTTATTTCATCGATTTATCGTTTCCAAAAGATTCGGGAAAACTTTCCTTCAAGCGTGGGTACAATTGTGGATAAATAAATTCGCACGCGGTTTGGTGTGGAAAGTTTCAGGGTTATACACAGTTTTCAGACGGCCTGAGAGTTTTGCCGTACTGAGGCCGTCTGAAAATCGGGTAATAGTGCACATATTTAAAAATAAGCTACGGATGGGAGTAAAGTAATGAAATTAAAAAACTTATGCAGTTTGTTGGTTGTTTTGGGCTTTAGTGCTTATGCGCAGGCTGCACCGCTTGATGCGTCTGCGGCATCATCGGCACCCGTTGCCGAACAACACGCGCCGGAACAGGGAACGGGGCTGACCGAGCAGAAACTGGTGCAGGCGAAAGAATTTATGGCGGCATCGGCCAACCCTTTGGCCACCGAAGCCGGATACGACATTCTGAAACGCGGCGGCAGTGCCATCGACGCCATGATTGCCATGCAAACTACCTTGAGCTTAACCGAACCGCAGTCTTCCGGTTTGGGCGGCGGTGCGTTTTTGGTGTATTGGGACAACACCGAAAAAAAACTGACCACGTTTGATGCGCGGGAAACCGCTCCCGAAGCCGTTACCGACAAGCTTTTTTTAGATGAAAACGGCGAGCCGCTGAAATTTATGCAGGCCGTGGTCGGCGGCCGTTCGGTAGGTGTGCCGGGCGTGCCCAAGCTTTTGGAAGATGTGTATAAACGCTACGGCAAACTGCCGTGGAAAACCCTGTTCGACAAACCCGTTGAGCTGGCGGAACAAGGCTTTACCGTGTCGCCGCGCATGGCTAAATCCATCGCGCAAAACTTGGAACAGCTGCAACGCCATCCCGCCACCGCCGCATATTTTTTACCCGAAGGCAAACCGCTTGAAGCCGGCACGGTGTTGAAAAACCCCGAATTTGCCAAAACCGTGAAACTTCTGGCCAAGCACGGCAGCGAGCCTTTTTACAGCGGCATGCCCGCCATCAATATCGTGAAAACCGTTGCCGCCGCCGATAACCCCGGCAGCATCACTCTGGATGATTTGAAAAGCTACCGCGTGATCGAGCGCACGCCGGTTTGCGCCCCATACCGCGAATACGAAATCTGCGGCATGGGCGCACCCAGCTCCGGCGGCATTGCTTTGGGGCAGATTTTCGGCATTCTGCAACATTTCAATATGCGCGCTTTAGGCGCGGAAAACATTTTGAGCTGGCGTTTGCTCGGCGATGCTTCGCGCTTGGCGTTTGCCGACCGTGATTATTATGTGGCCGACCCGCAATTTGCCGATGTTCCCGTTGATGCGATGCTCCATCCCGCTTACCTGAAACTGCGTGCCGGCTCGATTGCCGAGCGATACGGCGCTTTACCATCGGTCAGCCCCGGCGGATTTGCCCGCACACAGGGCAAAGGTGAAGGCATGGAATTGCCCTCTACCAGCCATTTGGTGATTGTGGATAAAGACGGCAATGTGGTTTCCATGACCACCTCCATCGAAAACGCTTTCGGCTCCACTTTGATGGCCAACGGTTATCTGTTGAATAACGAGTTGACTGATTTTGCTTTCAAGCCTGTTGATGCGGAAGGCAAAGCCGTAGCCAACAGCGCGGCAGGCGGTAAACGCCCGCGCTCTTCTATGGCGCCGACCATCGTATTGAAAAACGGCCAACCTTACCTTGCAGTCGGTTCGCCCGGCGGCAGCCGCATCATCGGTTATGTGGCCAAAACCCTAACCGCCCATCTCGATTGGGGCATGGATATCCAGCAAGCTATCGATTTGCCGAATATGCTCAACCGAACCGGCACCTACGAGTTGGAACAAAACACACCGGCTACCGACAAAGCCCCTGTTTTGGAAAGATTGGGCTATAAAGTTCAGGTGCGCGATTTAAATTCGGGCGTACAGGGCATTGTGATCCATGCCGAAGGCTTGCAGGGCGGAGCCGATCCGCGCCGCGAAGGAAAAGTGATGGGCGATTGATGAAACGGAAAATATAAAACCTTTGCAAAATCCGCATTTGCTTGGCTTGTGCGGATTTTGCTTTAAAGGCAACGGTTGCACCGAAGTGCGGGCTTCGTATTTTTCAGACGGCCTGAGCCTTTGCAGCCATATTCGGTTAAAATAGCCTTTTTTTAATCGACATCAAAGCCCTTATGAACCTTTACCACAAATTGCCTGCCCCCATTCTTCCTGAAGAAACCCGCCGCGAAATTCAGGCGCGGGAATCGTATCATTTGTTGAAAATCATTTCCGAATTTGTCGAGTCGGGCGAAGAATTGCGTGCCATCCAGCCTGCCGTGAGCATTTACGGCAGCGCACGCACACCGGTTGATCACCCCGATTACCTGTTTACCGAACGCTTGTCGCGCAAATTGTCGGACGCCGGATTTTCAGTTATTTCGGGCGGCGGGCCGGGCATTATGGAAGCGGCCAATAAGGGAGCGTTTGCGGGTAAAAGCCCTGCCGTGGGTTTGAATATTGTGTTGCCGCACGAGCAAACGGCCAACCCCTATCAAAACCTTTCGATTAAATTCCAGCATTTTTTCCCGCGCAAAGTCATGTTTGTCAAACACGCGGTGGCTTATGTAGTGATGCCGGGGGGATTCGGTACGCTCGACGAGTTGTTTGAAAGCCTGACTTTGGTACAAACCGGTAAAACGCCGAGCCGCCCGATTATTCTGGTAGGCAAATCTTTCTGGCAGGGCATGATGGATTGGATTCGCGAACAATTGCTCGGCAACGGTATGATTTCACCCGAAGATATGGATTTAATCTGCTTGATAGACGATGAAGACGAAATCATCGAAGCCATCTTCGCCCACTATGAAAACCGCCCCGACGGCTTGCTTGATCCGCAAAGCACTTGGGAACTGGGTTTGTAATCCCGCTTGCCGGCATTGCATTGAGGCCGTCTGAAACATTCAGACGGCCTCAATGCCCGTAGTATAGGCTTTGATAAGGTTTTGATGATGAACGCACCGATTTTAATTTCCGCCCATAAAATGTTTAACGGCCGCCATGAGCGTTATACCCACCGATCCCGCTCCACCGGTACGGATATGGCGTTTTCCGTTTACCTGCCGCCGCAGGCTTTGCAGGGCTACCGCGTGCCCGTGCTGTATTGGCTGTCGGGTTTAACCTGCACCGATGAAAACTTTTCGGTTAAATCGGGGGCTCAGCGTTTTGCCGCACATTGGGGCATGGCTTTGGTAATTCCCGATACTTCCCCGCGCGGCGAAGGCGTGCCCGCAGGCAACGGCGAAATCGGCTTGGGCGCGGGCTTTTACCTGAACGCCGTGCAAGAGCCGTGGGCGCAGCATTATCAAATGTATGATTACGTGGTGCACGAACTGCCGCAGCTGATTGAAGCCCATTTTCCCGTAAATGATCAGCGCAGCATTGCCGGACACAGCATGGGCGGCCACGGCGCGCTGCAAATCGCTTTGAAAAACCCCGGCCGCTACGCCGCCGTGTCGGCATTCGCTCCGATTGTGAATCCGAGCGAAACGCCTTTGGGCAGGCAGGCTTTTACCGCTTATTTGGGTGCAAACGAAAGCCTTTGGGAGCAGTACGACAGCACACAATTGGTCGGGAAGGTTTGGCATAAGTTGCCGGTGTTGATAGATCAGGGGGATGCCGATCCGTTTTATCCGCAAGAATTGCAGCCCGAAAAATTTGTATCTGCCGCCCGCGCCAACGGTTTCAATGTGCAGTTTAACCTGCGCAAAGGCTACGATCACGGCTATTATTTTGTTGCCAGCTTTATAGACGTACACATTGAATTTCATGCCGATGCGTTTGGTTTGTAGAATCGCATCGGCATGAAATTCATTGTGCAACGCATGTTATCAACAAGTATTTATTTGACTTGAAACGCCTGATCACAAACCCAGTTCGTTCCAAATCGCATCTACTTTCGCCACCGTAGCTTTATCACGTTCAATCACGCGCCCCCATTCGCGGTCGGTTTCGCCCGGCCATTTGTTGGTGGCATCCAAGCCCATTTTGCCGCCCAAGCCTGAAACGGGGCTGGCAAAGTCGAGATAATCGATCGGCGTGTTTTCCACCAACACCGTATCGCGCACGGGGTCCATACGGGTGGTAATCGCCCAAATCACTTCTTTCCAGTCGCGGCAATCCACATCGTCGTCCACCACCACAATGAATTTGGTGTACATAAACTGGCGCAGAAAGCTCCAGCAGCCCATCATCACCCGCTTGGCATGCCCCGCGTATTGCTTTTTGATGCTGACCACGGCCATGCGGTATGAACAGCCTTCGGGCGGCAGGTAGAAATCGACGATTTCGGGGAACTGTTTTTGCAACAGCGGCACGAACACTTCGTTCAAGGCTACGCCCAGCACGGCAGGTTCGTCGGGCGGTTTGCCGGTATAAGTGCTGTGGTAAATCGGATTTTCGCGCATGGTGATGCGTTCCACCGTAAACACGGGAAACCAATCCTGCTCGTTGTAATAGCCAGTGTGGTCGCCGTAAGGCCCTTCCAGCGCGGTTTCATCGGGGTGGATCACGCCTTCGAGCACGATTTCGGCACGCGCGGGCACTTGCAAATCGCTGCCGATACATTTCACCAATTCGGTACGCGAACCGCGCAGCAAACCGGCAAACTGATATTCGCTCAAGGTATCCGGCACCGGCGTTACCGCGCCCAAAATGGTGGCCGGATCACAGCCCAACACCACCGCCACGGGATACGGCACACCGGGGTGGGCTTTTTTATGCGCTTGAAAATCCAACGCGCCGCCGCGGTGTGCCAACCAACGCATAATCAGCTTGTTTTTGTCGATAAGCTGTTGGCGGTAAATTCCCAAATTCTGGCGTTTTTTATGCGGGCCGCGGGTAACGGTAAGCCCCCATGTTACCAGCGGCGCAACGTCTTCCGGCCAACAATGCTGAATCGGCAGCTTGCTTAAATCGACGTCGTCGCCTTCAATCACGATTTCTTGGCACGGCGCTTTTTTCACCACATTCGGCGCCATGCTCCAAATGTCTTTCAGAAGCGGCAGTTTGGAAAACGCGTCTTTAATGCCTTTGGGCGGCTCAGGCTCTTTCAGATAGGCCAGCGTTTTGCCGATTTCGCGCAGCTTGTCCACACTGTCCGCCCCCATGCCCATCGCCACCCGCTCGGGCGTGCCGAACAGATTGGCCAGCACGGGAAAATCGTAACGCGAACCGTCTTGCCGCACCGGATTTTCAAACAACAACGCCGGCCCGCCGGCACGCAATACGCGGTCGGCAATTTCGGTCATTTCCAAATGGGGAGAAACCGGCAAACCGATGCGCTTGAGTTTGTTTTCCTGCTCAAGCTTTTGAATAAAATCACGCAGATCGTTGTATTTCATTAAGATTACTTTCGAAGCCGTCTGAAAACGGTTTGGGAGGCCGCTGCGGTTCGATAAACCGTTACACGCTTTCCCAAGCTTGCCATTGCAGCGGCTCATGGCGCAGGCAGCAGTTTTAAACAAATTTAAGGTTTGTCATTATAACAAACACACCGGATGCCACAGCATTCAGTATCGGCATGCGCTATGTCTGCCCGCGCCGTGCTAGCCACCTTGAACCGTATACGCATCTGGAGATTTTGCAAAGGCCCGGCCTTGTTCAAGCAGCAAATTGTGCTACAATAGCACCCTTTCCTTTCTAACCGGGTCTGTAGCTCAGGGGTTAGAGCAGGGGACTCATAATCCCTTGGTCGTGGGTTCGAACCCCACCGGACCCACCAAAATCAACCAAAAACATATATAAATACAAATCAATAACGTATGTTGTTTCCAAGCAGTATGTCGGGTTTTAACAGACTCACATTTCACAAGTTTTAAATTTATCTTTTTTTGTGCAAAGGCCGTCTGAAATTTCAGACGGCCTTTTGTCATACCCATATTGGGCAAAAATATTCATTCTGATATATTTCCAAAACATACATCTTCAATCCCGATACTTTGAATACAGTTTTGGAACGCCCGCGA